>JAYURE010000639.1:0-3703 GCA_043756345.1 Deinococcales bacterium
TTGATCGCCAGCCAAAACGGTGTCACCGAACCGAGTGAACTGTCCTTCTTCCTCAAGCTCGAGGGTGAAATCACCAACCAGAATTTAACGCTCGAGAACGGAATTTTGAACCTCGAGCAAGTCAAAGAAATTCAGGTGGATTCACAGAAACTCGAGACGCATCGAATCTAGAATTGTTGCTCAGAAATTTGGCAACCATTGGCTGTTCTGGCGAGGGCGAACATGGAGTTCGCCCCTACAACATTTGCGTAGGGGCGAGCGACCCTGCCCGTAAGGTGCATGATTTGGGTCAAGACAACTCCATGTTCGCCCGCTCGAAGCGAGGATTCTAATTACTGCTTTTGATCGACTTTGCTCGGCTCCGCCTTCACCGGCAACGGGTAATCCACCGCGTACTTCACAACCTGCCGGTACTCCTCGAGTTGTCCCGCGAATTCGGCGTGCCCGATATTCTGATCGAATTGCGTGATCAGCGGTTGAACCTGATTTTCAATCCAGGTTTTGAACGCCGTGACCGAGTACGCTTTGGCGCGTGTCAATCGCGCATTGGGTATGACCGTCACCGGAATCTCGACGGGTAAATTCAGTGCGACTTGATCCGCGCCTGATCGCTCGAGGCATAGCGTCCAGGTCAGCATCGCGGCGAAGAATTGAAACTTGCATTTCAACTCTCGGCTCTCGAGGGTGTGACGCAGGTTTTTTTCGATCATCCGTTTGGCTGCCGCGAAATTTCCGGTCAACGCCAGGAATACCAGGTGATCGGCGCTCGAGGAAAGGTAATCGGGATTGCCACTGATTTTATTGCCGAGCTTGTGATAGCGCACGGCTTCTTCGAGTTGACCTAAAATCAGCAGCGGTTTGAGCAGGCTGGCGTAGGTGGTGGTTGGAACGCTGTGACAGGTCAGGCGTTTCTCGAGGAGTGGTTTGGCGACCTGCAAGGCTTTTTCGTGCTGACCCAAAAAAATGTGATAACTGACGACTTCGTTGATTTCGCAGGCGTGACAGTCGGCCATGTTGTCGCGTGAGGTGCTTTGCCAGAGCGCGAATTGTTTGGCGGCCTCTGTTCGATCTCCGCGATGTTGGGCGTAGTTCAGGCGTTTGTGGGCCACGGCGCGGAAGCCAAATCCGGCTTGAGTCAGGCGGGTTTCAAAATCTTGAAACAGGGCTTCGACCCGTGCGGGTGCGATGTGCGGGAAGTTCTCGAGGCTGCTCAGAATCCATTTGTAACGCCAGAGTAAATTCTGGTTCTGCCACCAATCGCGTTCTTCGGGCAGTTGTTGATCGTGATGGTTCAGGCACCAGGCGAAGGCGAGCAGGGCTTTTTCGGCCTGTCCGCTCCAGGTGGCCGCGTCGATCATTTCGTCTCGGGCTTCAAAGGCAACTTCGGCATTTTGTTCGAGGTCGGCTTGACGGATTGTGGCTTCGAGCCAGGCGACTTTTTCGGGACTGTCACGCATTTCGTTGGCCTGCTCGAGCATCAGTTCGCTGGATGGATGACTAGATGGATTGAGAGATTCGAGCATCAGTTCAGTCCTTTCGTGGGCGTGGTGGGCACGTTCATCGAGATCAATTCCAGCAAGCCTTCAGACAGTAATTTCAATTCTCGAGGTCCGAGCGGTTGATGGCTTTGTAGCAATGACTGCACGTACAACATGCCGATCATGCGTTCGAGCATTGGTCCGGCGGGCATGGTGATCAGGCGTTGCACCAGCACGTTCTCGAGGTTGAATTGCAATTGCGCGTTGGGCGCGTTCAAATCCACGTCGAAGCCTTTGCTGACATCTTCGAGCACATCGCCCCACAGTCCGCCGATGTTGGTGCGGGCGCGTTTGAGTTCACGCACGAAGTACGCATCAAATGGCACGTACAACGCGGGCAAATCTCGAGGTGGAAACTTGGCGATCTCGGCCTCGCAGGAATACGCGGACAAGACTTCGTTGGCGACACGCGAAAAGGTGGCGCTCTGTTGGCGTTCGCCGCTCGAGGGTTCACGAAAATCGGTCAGCAAATCTTTGGCTTGAAAGGCGTAGGTTGGCACGTGTTGCGTTTGACCGAATTGTTCGGTCAGGCCCGCGTCGTAAGTGTAAATCGCGTTGATCACGCCTTCGCCTTTGGCGGACAGGAGTTGTGATGCCTGCTGAAACAAGGCCATGTCGGTGACGTAAGGCAAAGTTCCAGAGTTGCGCTCGAGAAATTCCGGCAGGGTCATGCGTCCGAATGAAGTTTCAAACGGCAACCAGCGAATGAACAAATCGAAAAAGGCTTCATCGTCGCTCGAGAGCGCTTTGATCGACAGGAAGTGCATTCCAATCAGGCGTTTGAGTTTGTTCGGATCGTGTTCGGCCAGACCAATCAGGTAGGCACGCAACGCCTCGCCAATCTCAAATTGGGCCTGCTCGAGCGTGGCATCCTCGTAGAGCGCATCTCGGGCGGCGTTGGGGCGCAAGGAATCGGAATTCAAAACGCATTTGACAAAAAACGCCCATTCCGGCACGAGGTTCTCGCTGTCCTCAGACAGAAGCATGTTTCGCACGTAGACCTGATGCCGTCCTCGAGCACCGAGGCTGGGTGTCCACGGCAGCACGAAGGCCAAACCGCTGATGCCGCCCGCCGTGGTTTTCACCGGGAAGACATCGAACGGTTCGACGCCCAACATTTGCGTACCGAAGGCTTTGAAGGCCGCGTCACGCTCGGCAGGCGATGCGAACTCGAGCGTCCAGGGTGCGGGCATTGGATTGACGATCTCGTGCCGGTCGCCCTCACGCACCTCAATCGGAAACGGCAGCAAACCGCCGTAATGACGGCACAACTCGAGCACACGCTCAAAGGTGAAGCTGTCCTCACGGCCCGCTTTGGCTTTCAGGCGCACCAACGATCCAACCTCGAACCTGTCGCCCGATTTGAGGTCGTACTCGCCGGTGGCGAAGCCGCGCCAGACCACGGCACCATCCGATTTTTGATCCGACGCCTTCAGGCTCAGCGAATGCAGTTCAATCTCGTCCGAGACCACGAAACACGACAGCAGGCCAATCCCAAACTGTCCAATAAAATCGCTCGAGCCGCGTTTGGAAGACCGACCAATCGTTGCCAGGAATTCTTGAACCTCAGCCGCCGTCAAACCGATGCCATCGTCCACAAACTCGAGTTGCAGACCATCTCGCACGTGAATCACGACGCTGCCAGTGAATCCAGGCTCAAGGTTTCGCCTCGCGGTGATCGCATCGACGCTGTTTTGCAGCAGTTCGCGCACGAAGACTTCCGGGCCGGAGTACAAATGCTCGGAAAGGAGGTCAATCATGCCGCGTAAATCGACTTGGAAAACGTTCTGCACGAACTTATTTAAGCACTTGCGCCAGCCTTTTCCCAGGTCACAATGGCGTATTGCGCACCAGCTTTTTCATGCACCAACCTCGAGTGTCTATTCTCGAGATTTCCCGAAGTGCGATTGAGTGCAACCTGGACGGGTAGAATGGCCGCGTGAACATCGGGGATGCCGCACCCACATTCGATGTGCAAACCGACACTGGAGCCCGTTTTTCGTTGCGTGGCGTGCTGGGCCGTTGGGTGATCGTCTGGTTCTTCCCAGAATCCGAATCCATCGCCAGCGACACGCAAGCCCGAGGGTTTGAACGGCTGCTCGAGTCGTTCATCGATCTGAACGCGGTCGTGGTCGGCGTTTCGATAGAACCTCGAGAGGAACACA
>JAYURE010000640.1:0-3697 GCA_043756345.1 Deinococcales bacterium
AACATTGCCCGCTCGAGTTTGATCACGCTGCCCGCCGGATCGCCGGACACGCAGTTGGACGCTTGGGCGCACCCGTTGCGTCCACCAGAAATTCGTGCGATTGGCTCGAGGTTGAACGCCACAATCAAACGATTGGATGGACAGGGAAAACCTTGGGCTGGCCTGCCGAAAACCGTGCGCCTCGAGACGTACTCCAATCCGGTCGAAGAGGCTCGAGCCACGTTGCGACAAATCAAAACCCTGATGCACGAAGGTACTCGAGCACAAGACATTGCCATTGTCATTCCCAACCCGGTTTTCGTGCGCGTGCTCGAGGCGTTGGGCCGCGAGTACACCGTGCCGATTGCGCCCGAAACCCAAGGTGGTGCGCTCGAAACTCCTGATGGTCGCAAGCTCGAGGCGTTGCTCGCCGCGCCTGCCCGTGATTATCCGGTACGAGAATTGCGGGCACTTTCTGGCCTCGAGCCAGATTTGGCGACGCTTGCCGATGCGCTAGAGCAGGCCGGAGTTGCTGCGGGCTCGAGCGCTTACCCGTTGGTTTGTTTCGATCAAGATGCACTGGCCGCACTCGAGCGGGTCCGAGTCATTGCGCAACCGCCCGAAACTGGCACCGCCGCCGAACTCGTCGCCTGGTTTGAAACGCTGCTCGAGCGGTTCGTGCGCGATGCACCGTTTGCCGAATCCGCCCGCGTAATCGCTCGAGAGGCCGCCCGAATTCTCGAACCGACATCGCAAACGGGCATGCCAACCATGACCATGACTGGTGCGAGCTTCACCGACTGGTTGCGCAACCTGCTCTCGAGCCTGCAAGTCACGCACCCGGACGCCGGGCGCGGCGTGGCGGTCGTGACCGCAGAGGAGATCAGCGGTAGGCGATTCGATCACGTCTTCGTAATTGGCGCGACCGATGGCGCGTACAAATCTGGTGACGGCGAAGATTTTTTTGTGCCAGAAGAAAACCGTGATCAACTCGAGCAACTCTTGAAACTGATTCCCGGATTGCCCGAAAAATTGAACGGACTCGAGGACAGTGCTTTCTTTGATGTTTTGACCCGAGCGAACATGAGCTTGAACGTTTCGCATCCTCGAGCCGAACGTGGTGCGAGTTTGCGAGGACACCCGAGACTCGTGCAACTTGGCGCTGGATCAAAAAACTCGAGCGATCCTCCATTCACAGCAAGTACGCTCGAACTGGCTGCCGCGTCGCAACTTTCGAGCAATCAACCTCGAGCCATGTGGAAGATCAAACCTCGAGCCACTGCGCGGGCGAATGACCTCGAACGAGCCGCGCAATGCAACCTTCGAAGCTGGGCCGATGCCGCGCTGCCAACTCCTGCCCGAGCCAGCGGACTCGTGACCGATGAGTTGCTGCGCAGTTGGGGTTCCAAAATGCGTCGCGCCAAATGGAAGGGCGAAGATGCGCACGCGCTCGAGGTTGTACCGGACGAACACAAAGACCGCCTAGCCTCGCTCGCATCCGGGTTTCGATCACGGCTCGAGCAGGTGATCGAATCTCGAGTACCAGGACAACCTGGCGTGGACGTGCAACTCGGTTATCGCGCCAACCTGGACGGAATTGAATTCACCCTGGATGGTGTGCGTTTCAAACGTGATCCGAGTGGACAGATTCGCAGCACCGAAATCTTCCGCGTGCTCGAGGATGCCAACGATGGCTACTCGCAATTCATGAACCCCGAACGGCAACGCGAATGGTGGTTCGCGCACGCCATGTTTGATCGCGGCAGCATCGTCACACTCTGGGCCTGGGATTTGAACAACCAACCGAAATTTGTGATGAACCTCGAGAAACCGTATGCGCAACGCCGACTTGCAGAATCTCTCGTGGCGCTCGAGGAGACGAAGACGGCGCTCGAGTCTGGATTAATCACGGCGAATCCGGGATTTCATTGCCGACTGTGTGCTCAGCGTGACGTTTGCCGCGTAGCGGTTTAAGCCTAAATTTTCACAGGTTCAAGCCTGCTCGAGCATCCTGCCAGATTTGACCTGTTCACTTCAGCTTCAACCAGTGCGCAGTTGAAGGAATGCCATCGCTGTCAATGGCGAAAAGCATGTAGTTGCCACGCAACGCCAGATTGACGTTGGCCGGTGCGGTCACGGTCAGCGTGTTCGCGCTCGCTTTAACGAATTTCAACTCGAGCCTTCGTTGCGACATGTCAAACGCATGCGTGGTCGATCCTGGACTGAGCAGACTGAGCATCTTGATCGGCTTAGCACTCTTGAGGTACACCGTGAATTTCTCGCCGTAAGCAAGCTCGCGTTGGGTCGTGTATGCCAAAGGACGCGTGCCATTCTCGAGCGTGCGCAACTTACCGTCCGGGTTAAACAGGTACGGCGGTAAGAACGTCTCAGCCGTTTTCTGCCCAGGCGTGTTGAAACCACCCATCGAGATCACCGCGCCGCTCGGCAGCAGCAGGGCCGTCGAATGGTAATTGCGAATTTCTTTTTGGCTCGAGAGCACGGTCCATTCGCCTGTCGTGGCGTTCCAAAGCTCAGCCGGATACGCCGGATCACCGTCGCTGTTGCCACCACCCGAGTTGCCGCCAATCACCAGCACGTTTCCATCCGGCAAGACCATCGCGTTCAAATTGCGCCGACCAAAATGCATCGAACCTGTTGGCGTGCTCGAGCCTGTCATGACGTCCACAATCACTGCCGTTTTTGAAGCGAGGCCGCCACCCAGCACCAAGACTTTGCCCTCGCTGAACATCACGCTCGAGCCGTAACCGCGATTGACATTGTCACGTTCTGCGCTGATGTCCGTCCAAGACCCGGCACCGCCCGTCTCGAGGATCGCCATGTCTCGTTGTGGACCGCTGTTGAAGACACGACCGTCCGGCCTGACGTGCAACCACGGGTACAACGCCGGATACTTTCTGGTCGCTCCACTCAAGGGACGCCATGCACCATCTTTCTGGTAGACCTCGTTCAAGCGTAGGTTGACCCCGTTGTTTTGCAAGACCGTGCCGGACGAAACGAGCATCTCACCGTTGGGCAGGAGCGTCACGGTCGGATACCAACGCTCGAGAGACATTTTCGGTAAGACGCTCCAAGTCCCACTCGAGGATCGCTTGAAGACATCGGCAATGCCGGGCCAGTTGCCGTTGGCATCGTAGGGTTGTGCGCCACCAGCCATGAACAGATCGCCCTCTTCGGTGAAGGCGTGCCCATTGCCGAACATGTCACCGTTCGTGCCGGACTTCATTATTGTTCGAGCGTGCGTTCCAGTGCTCGGCGTGAACTCATCGACCTTGGTTACACCCTCCGTCGCCTTCAAGTACGGACTGTTCCAACCCCAAGTCAGCACGCTCGAGTGCTGTTGAGCGTCTTTCGGGGGCAGCAAGGTCGCATGAATCGAAATGACCGGCCACGCTTGAGGCTCGAGCCACAGGCCGGTGCTGGTACGGGTTTGATTCGCCGTGCTTGCTGGCAGCGCCGAAGCTTGGACCTCTTCGGGTTGCGTCTCAAGCGTTGGCAATGGCGTGATGATGCTTTCATCCACAACAGGGTCGGGAATTGGTTTGATCGGGTCAGCCGGAGCACTGTTTGAACCGCAAGCGGCCAGGAAGCACGCCAACAGGCCAGCGATGACGGCGCGAATGGCGTGAGACGAGGAGAACACACTCCATTGTAGGTCCGGGCATTTAACCTCAGATCAAGCGTGACTCGAGTTTCCAGG
>JAYURE010000641.1:0-3693 GCA_043756345.1 Deinococcales bacterium
GGGGCACGGTCATGACACTGCGAAACCTGCATGAATTTGCGCAGTCACAACCGAACGTTTGGATCATTCCGACACACTGCCCGGAGGTTGCCGCGTTGATCACCCGTGGTCAACCTCGAGCGTTGACTGGACGACCTTGAGCACCCTCGAGATCATTCGTCAATTTTTGATGGCCAAGCAGCGTTGGGCAAATCTTGAGGGTGAAACACTCGCACGATTTCAGGATGCTCGAGCACGAAAATTAACCCGTTGGGTTCAGGCCAACTCGAGCTTTTATCGCAAGCACTGGAATGGATTCGATCTCGAGAATTGGCGTAAATTACCACGCGTTGACAAGTCACTGATGATGGCGAATTTCTCGGAGTTCAATACGATAGGCATCGCTCGAGAATCCGCGTTTGAGGTTGCCTTACGCGCCGAACGTGACCGGAACTTTTCACCAACCATCCGGGGTTGCACCGTCGGCCTCTCGAGCGGCACGAGCGGTCATCGCGGATTGTTCTTGGTCGGTCCACTCGAGCAGGCGTCTTGGGCCGGTGTGATTCTCGCTCGGGCATTGCCGAGGTTTCGCGTGTCTGGTGAGCGGATCGCATTTTTCTTGCGTTCCAACTCGAACCTCTACGAGCAAGTTGGTCGCGGACGCTGGTTGCAATTTCGGTACTTCGATCTGATGAATCCGCTCGGGGATTCCGTCCAGGCGCTCAACACGTTTCAGCCAACGATTCTGGTCGCCCCGCCTTCCATGCTCGAGATGCTGGCACGAGAACAACTTGCGGGCAAATTGAAGATCAATCCCAATCCGTTGGTCTCGGTCGCCGAAGTCCTGGAGCCACAAGACCGTGACCGTCTCGAGGGTGTCTTTCAGGCTCCGGTGCGGCAGATTTACCAGGCGACGGAAGGACTGTTGGCTGTTTCGTGCCAGCACAATTCGTTACACTTGCAGGAGGACATCGTGGCGGTGCAACTCGAGCCGGTTGCCAATTCCGATTCCCGTTTCAGTCCGATCATCACCGACTTTTGGCGACGCACGCAGCCGATCATTCGCTACAAGCTAAACGACATCCTGACCCTCGAGGACAAGCCCTGCACTTGCGGTTCGAGTTGGCGCGTGATTCGACAAATCGAGGGTCGCTCCGATGACGTACTCGAGTTTGAACAATTTACTGGTGGACTTCGCCCATTTTTCCCCGACACGATTCGTCGCGCCATCCTGCTCGCCAGTTCGCAAATCCTCGAGTACGAGGCGATCCAGGCACAGCCCGGACAATTGCGCGTGCACCTTGAGGTTGAACCGGGTTCCGAAACCAGTGTGCAAGCGTCGGTGAGTTCGAGTCTCGTACAAACGCTCGAGCAAAACGGTTGTCGATCAGCCAAACTCGAGGTCGTGTTTGGGCTTTCGGATCGCGCCGCGAATATCAAGCGCCGTCGGATTCGTCGGGCGTGAACCATCCTAATTTTGTAGGCTAAAGCGTGACACCTCAACCGCTCGCCGTTCGCATTGCTGGACTTGGCGCGTACCTGCCTGAGCAGGTGGTTGCCAATGCGGAACTCGAGGCAAAAATGGGTTTGCCGAGCGGTTGGATCGCCAAGCGCACCGGAGTCCTCGAGCGCCGCTACGCCACGCACGAGACGACGGTTTCACAGGCGGTCGCGGCCTCTAAAATCGCGTTGGGACGTTCCGGCATCAAGGTCGAGCAGATCGACGCGATCATCGGAGCGAACCTCGCTCAACAAACCATTCCTTGCACTGCTGCGCTGGTTCAACAAGCCTTGGGCGCACCCGACGGCTCGAGCGCCTGCTGGGACATCAACGCCACCTGCCTGAGCTTCATGATGGCCCTGCACTCGGCGGCGTTGCTGATCGCTTCTGGGCAGTACAAGAACATCCTGATCTTCTCGAGCGAAATCGCTTCACCATCTTTGAACCCGCTCGAGCCTGAAAGTGCAAGTTTGTTCGGCGATGCGGCAGCGGCAATCGTCCTGACGGCCAGCAACGACTCGAGTTTGATCGGCGCAAAATTCCAGACCTTCTCGAGCGGATCGCACCTGACCGAATTGCTCGGCGGTGGCACCTTGCACCGGCCTCAGACCACGCTCGAGCATCCCGAACTGAACCTGTTTCACATGGACGGCCCGGCGATTTTCAAGCACGCGGCGCGAACTTTTCCACCGTTTCTCGAGGGATTCCTGGACAGGATCGGCTGGGAAATCTCGAGCATTGATGCGCTCGTGCCGCATCAAGCGAGTGGGCATGGCGTGCAAAGCATCTCGAGCCGTTTGGGGTTCACTCCTGATCAGGTCGTTTTCAACTTGCCGTTGCGCGGGAACTGTATCGCCGCGTCAATCCCGCTTGCGCTGACGGAAGCTTTTGAAGCTGGTCGGATCAAACGTGGAGATCGGATCGTACTGGCAGGAACTGCCGCCGGTTTGACGCTCGGGGCTGTGGCCTTGATTTTCTGAGGATTGCGCCGCTTCATGAAGGTGAAGTAGCTCGTGCGGATTGGCTCGAGACAGATTTC
This sequence comes from Deinococcales bacterium, assembly GCA_043756345.1. Classification (GTDB taxonomy): domain Bacteria; phylum Deinococcota; class Deinococci; order Deinococcales; family JAAFIG01; genus JANOWZ01. The sequence continues at coordinate 2,520 of JAYURE010000641.1, forward strand.
ATTGATTTCAAACGCGATTTTGTTCTGTCAGACAACAAAATCTTGCAAATCGTAACCTCAGTTTTATCTTGCCCTTCTACACTGTCAACGGGAATCATGAAACACATTCTTTTATCAATCACTTGCATTGGGCTGCTGGCCAAGGTTTCCTTGGTGGCAATCACCCATGCCGAACCGGTTGCGGTCGCCCCAACAAGTTCGCTTACAAGCACACCAACTCCCAGCACCCAAACACCCAGCGCACAAACCTCGAGCCAACCAGGATTTAGCGTTCGTTTCAGCCGGTCACGCAGCAACCTTCCACCGGCCTCACCGGTCCCCTTGAACCCAGTTGCACGCAGCAAACCCACCTGGAAAAACGTCAAAACTTGGGCATTGCAAACCGGCGTCATGCCCGCGACGCTCGAGAAAATCAGCCATGCCAACATTGACCTCGGGATCATCTCGAGGTTGGCGGCACACGGCAGACCATACACGAATAGGGAAATCACGCGGGCCAAACGCAACAAATGGTTGCTCGCCTACGTTGATGTCGGCGAGGCGCAAAGACACGAATGGTACTTCGATGAAGTCTTCCGCAACGGTGCGCCAGCTTGGGCGCTCGAACGCAACCGGCGGCATCCAGGCAATGTTCGCGTGCTTCTGGACGCGCCAGAATGGAACGCCATCGTCCTCGAGACAATCAACCGTGTGATCGATCAGGGTTTCGATGGTGTCGAACTGGACGTGCTGGATGTCTACTGGAACAAAGTTTATCCGGGCGGCTCAAGCAAAGCGAACCAGACCAAAGCCGTCAGGCTCGCCTGCAAAATCGCCAAGTTTGCCCGTGCTCGAGTGCCCAGTTTCAAGATCGTGGTCAACAATGCCTCGGATTTGGCTGGGAAATTCCCGGAGTACAAAACTTGCGTTGATGCCACGATTGGCGAGAGCGTCTGGTGGTTCAACACGGCCACCCGTCGAGACAAACAGTACACGCAGTTTCAACTCAAATACTTGGCACAGAACCAGAAGGCCGGTCTAAAAATCCTGGTCATGGACAAAACCGTGATTCCCAAAGATGGTGCTTTCGTTTACCGCGAATCCAAAAAGCGTGGCTGGTTGCCGTTCGTTTCCGACTGGTACTTGAGCACCTTCCCGCTCGAGCCGCAAACCGAAACGACCTCCTATGGGTTCT
>JAYURE010000642.1:0-3678 GCA_043756345.1 Deinococcales bacterium
GTGCCAGCCGAGTTGGGCACGAACGCTGGTTTGGTTGGCGCGGCGGCTTGGGCTGAAGCTCAAACCTGAATCTTTGTCATGCCCAAGACGTTGCCGCAGCTTGAGGCGCGTACAATGACTGAACCGTGCCAACCTCTGAACCCGGATCTTCCCTTCGAGAACGCCCTACCGAATTGATCGACCGTTTTGGCCGGGTGATTCGTGATTTGCGCATCTCGGTCACGCCGCGTTGCAATTACCACTGCACGTATTGCGATCCGCTGGGCGAGTCTCACCCGGAACCTCGAGGTGTACTGTCCGTGCGTGACGTGGACAATTTCGTCAAGGCGAGCGCCTTGCTGGGTTTGGATGCCGCCCGTTTTACTGGTGGCGAACCGCTTTTGCGCAAGGAATTGCCAGAGATGATGGCGAATGCTCGAGACACACCTGGGGTCAAAGACATCGCACTAACCACGAATGGCACGTTGTTTCGCCGTCGGCACAAGGAATTGCTCGAGGCTGGTTTGAACCGCGTCAACATTTCTTTGGACGCGATTGACCCGAGTGTCTTCCGTCAGGCGACCGGTGGTGGCGATGTCAAAGTGGTTTTGGACGCAATCGACCTCGCACTCGAGTTGAATTTGCATCCGGTCAAAATCAATGCCGTGGCGATCCGAGGCATCAACGATGGCGAGATCATCAACATGGCGCGTTTATCACTCGAGAAACCGTTGCACGTGCGTTTCATTGAATACATGCACTTGAACAACTCGAGCCTGGATGTCTATCAGAATGCGTTCCTGGCTGGCGCGGAAAGCAAAGCCATGATCGAACGCGAATTCGGGCCGCTCGAGGTGGTCCCGGTCGATGCGGCAAGTCCGGCTCGGGTTTATAAGATTCCGGGCGCTCCGGGCAATCTGGGGTTCATCAACCCGATTTCTGAACCGTTCTGTGGAGCCTGCTCGAGAATGCGACTGACCGCAGATCGCAAAGTCAGGCCGTGCCTGCTGACGGATCGTGAATTGGATGCGAGTGCCGCATTTGACGCCGAAAATCCGATTGAAGCCATCATCGACGTGCTGCTCGAGGCTGCGCACCGAAAAGGTCGCATGGGCGATATTTTGCCAAAAATCCGGGTACGCACCATGGTCGCCATCGGCGGTTGAACGAACAGGCAAGGCGTGCTCGAGTACACCAGCTTCCCTCGAGTCGTTTCGGGTTTGGTTTGTCTCGAGCCGTGTGCGTTCCCGTCATTCGTGCTTAAGAAAAACATGAGACAATGCTCGAGATGACACATGATTTCGGGAGTCGAGCATGAGGGTTCAAACATGAAGGTTCTCGTCACGGGTGGGGCCGGGTACATCGGCAGCACGGTTTGCAGCGCGTTGTTGGACAACGGTCACACGCCAATCATTTTGGACAGCCTGACCAGGGGCCGCGAGGAGTTCGTCAAGGATCGGATTTGCTACCACGGTGACATCGCGGATCGGGCCTTGCTCGAGCAGATTTTTGCCGAACACCCGGACATTTCGCACGCGATTCATTTCGCAGCGTTGATTCTCGTTCCGGAAAGCATGCGTGAACCGTACAAGTACTACTCGCAGAATGTGGCGAAAAGCCTCGAGTTTTTCAACATTTTGCAGGCGTTGGGTTGTCATCGCGTGGTGTTTTCGTCCAGCGCCAGCATTTACGAAACCAGCAACGGCGGCGAGGCGTTCGAGACGGATCGCGTCAATGCCAAAAGCCCATACGCCCGCACGAAACAGATTATGGAGATGATTCTCGAGGACATTGCTCGAGCAACCAAATTGCGCGGCATTGCCCTGCGCTATTTCAATCCGATGGGGGCCGATCCAAAGATGCGTTCCGGCATGCAACTGCGCGAGGTTTCGCACATCGTCCCCAAACTGGTCGAGGTGGCAATGGGCCGCGAGGATTTCTTCAACGTTTGCGGCACGACATACGGCACTCGAGACGGCACCGCGATTCGGGATTACATTCACATTTGGGATTTGGCGATGGCGCATGTCAAAGCGGTTGAGGAGTTTGATACTGGTTTCGAGAAGGCAGCAGCGGCGGGCATTCTCGCCTCCGACAATCCAAATTACTTGGTGATCAACGTTGGTCGTGGCGATGGCGTGACCGTGCGTGAACTGGTCGCCATGTTCGAGAAGGTCTACGGCAAGCCCGTGCCAACCAAAGATGCCCAACCGCGTCCCGGCGATGTCGCGGGCGTCTACGCGAACACCAACCGGGCTCGAGACCTGCTGGGTTGGACCGCGCAGCACAGCATCGAAGATGCGATTGCGACGGCGCTCGAATGGGGCAAGTTGCGCAAGGAAAAAATCGGGTATTGAAAAACCAGAGAAAAGAAGAAAGAGGAAAGTAAGGACCAGTGCTCGAGACGGTCTGGGTTTACTTTCCTCTTTCTTCTTTGACTTTCCTCTTTCTTCTTTGACTTTCCTCTGCTTTAACTCGCTGCGGGCGGAATTGGTTTGCTGGCCTGCGCTGGCGTTTGCGCGGCCTTGTACGCCTGGTAGCGCGTGATTTCTGGCTTGCAGTAATTGAGGGCAAACATCAGCACGGCGACATCATCGGCCAGGCCGAGTGGTCCGAGGAAGCGTTCGGGCAGCAGGTCAATCGGTGAGACCAGGTACGCGAGTGCGCCAATTGCGGCGACTTTGGTTTCCATCTTCATGTCAAAACCGGCATCGAAAGCCATGTGGTAGATCAGTTGCGCATCGTCCCATGACGTGCCGAGTTGCGATTTGACGCTCTCGAAGGCTGGGCCAATGCCTTTTTGAATGTTCTCGAGGAATTTCGGATCGGAAACTTTGTCTTTGACGCCGTTGAGCATTGCCATGATTTGATCGCCGTTCGGGATGTTGGGTTGACTCATAAAGACCTCCAAAAACTTGCTTGTGCTGGCTGGATGATTTAGGCCTGCTCTGCCATAAAAACACAGCGTTTTCATTGGCAGACAGTATTCTACGCTCACATGAGCGCTCGGAGCATCAAGACACGGGATCGGCCAGAATGAATACGTTCGGGCTCGAGCCGTTCCCGATCCTGAAAACGGACGATTTGATCCTGCGGCAGCTTTCCAGCAGCGACAGCGGCACAATTTTCGAGATTTTTTGTGACGATCAGGTGACGCAGTATTACGACCTTGAGACGTTCACGAATTTTGAACAGGCCGAGAAGCTGATCACGCATTTTCAGACGAGATACGAGCAGCGTGAAGGCATCCGTTGGGCGATCACGCGACGCAGCGATGGTGAGATGATCGGCACCTGCGGTTTCAACGGCTTCAACCGGCAGGCATCTCGGGCCGTGATCGGTTACGACCTTTTGCGTTCAAGTTGGGGCCAAGGCGCAACCGTTCAAGCCGTCAAAGGAATGCTCGAGTTTGGGTTCAGACGGCTCGAATTGCACCGGATCGAGGCTTACGTCGATCCAGAAAACACCGCTTCAATCCGCGTGCTCGAGAAACTTGGATTCCACCGTGAGGGCGTACGGCGCGATCATGGTTTCTGGAAGGGCAAGTATTGGGATGTCGTGTCGTTCTCGAGGTTGCGAACCGATCCGTGAAGGGTCAGGCCCGAATCGAGCAGTAATAAAAAAGCCGCCTTCTCGGGCGGTTGATTTGTATATTGTAGCAGCGAATTCGTTATTCGTCAAGATTATGCAGGCGGAAGG
>JAYURE010000643.1:0-3678 GCA_043756345.1 Deinococcales bacterium
GTTCAAAGTTGACAATTTTTATTGCTCAAAATGTGATTTTCCCTTAACAAGATTGCTGAACTGGCACAAATTACGCAATACCCCCTGCTGAGCAGTTACCTGAATTCAAAAGTTTTTTGGCCCGTCGCTTCACGGTTTTGTGAGGCGACGGGTTAGTCTTGGCCCGTCTGATCTGTGCTGCTTTATCCAATAACTCGAGGAGAAACCTGATGCCATCAACCAAGACTGTTGTCACTGCGGTTGGCCTGACCGCCCTGGGTACGTTCGTGCCTGCGAACATCGTCACCAACAAGGACCTCGAGAAGTTCGTCGATACGACCGACGAGTGGATTCAAACTCGCACTGGCATCAAGGAGCGTCGAATCGCAGCAGACGATGAGTTCGTGTCCACGTTGGCGTTTCGGGCGACACAAAACTTGATTGACCGTTACGGTCCAGGTGTGCTCGAGGGTGTGGACATGGTGATTGTTGCGACGAACACCCCAGATGCGTTGTTCCCGAGCACGGCGGCGGCGGTTCAGACGCACTTTGGTTTGTCGGCGGGCGCGTTCGATTTGCTTGCGGCCTGTCCGGGCTGGGTCTACGCGCTCTCGAGCGCCCACGCTTACGTCAAGGCGGGATTGTGCCGGAAGGTGCTGGCGATTGGTTCGGAGGTGCTCTCAAAGGTGCTCGATTGGAATGACCGCACGACCTGTGTGCTCTTTGGTGATGGGGCCTGTGCGGGCATCGTCGAGGAGGTTCCCGATGGTTACGGTTTCAAGAGTTTTGTGCTCGGGGCGGACGGAGCGGGTGGCAAGCATTTGCATTTCAAAGGGATTGCCAATTGCCTGCCGGATGGCACGCCAATCACCGAGAAGCTCTACATGAATGGCCGTGAAGTCTTCAAATTCGCGGTGCGTGTGATGACCACCGCGACCACGCAGGCGCTCGAGGATGCGGGCATGGACATTGATCAGATCGAGTTGTTCATTCCGCATCAGGCGAATTATCGGATCATTGATTCGGCCCGTGAGTACCTGAAATTGCCGCTCGAGAAGGTCATGTCGAATGTCGAACGCTACGGGAATACGTCCACCGCTAGCGTCGGGATTGCCTTGCGCGAGGCGCTCGATTCTGGGCGCGTGACCGATGGCCACGATTTGTTGCTGGTCAGTTTCGGTGCGGGCCTGACCTGGGCTTCAACTGTGATGCGTTGGCACGAGAAGTACCAGCCGCTCTGAGGCTCGAGCAGTTTGGGTTCGCTGGCGGTCGGTGTTGCGAGTAGAAAGTGTCAAGTGAAAAGTGTAAAACGGCTCGCTGCTTTGCTTTTCACTTTCCACCTTTTACTTTTCACTGGTTCTTCCGATACTTTCGTGTGCTCCAGTAATGCCCAAGTTACGTGCGTTTTGCACCGTGACCCGACAAAATCTCGGGTATAACTGGCTCATGAAGATCGCCGCCCTTTTTCCTGGTCAGGGTTCGCAAGCCGTTGGCATGAGCCATGACCTGTACGAACACAACGATTCCGCTCGGGCCTTGCTCGAGCGTGCCTTTCAAGTGCTGCCTGGCCTCGAAAAATTGATGTTTGAGGGACCAGAGGACGATTTGAAACTCACTGAGAACGCGCAACCGGCGCTGGTGGCGGCTGGGATCGCCTCGTACCGCGCTTGGCGCTCCAGAACCGGTTTGACACCATCGTTCGCGGCTGGGCACAGCCTGGGCGAGTACACGGCCTTGGTCGCGGCCCGTTCGCTCGAGTTCGACGATGCCCTGCGTTTGGTTCGAGCCCGTGGCAAGTACATGCAGGCCGCCGTGCCGGTCGGTGTCGGTGCGATGGCTGCAATCTTGAAACTCGAGGTCGGCGTGATTCGTGAGGTCGTCGAAGCGGTTCCTGGTGTCGAGGTGGCCAACCTGAACACGCCCGAACAGACCGTGATTTCTGGCACTGCCGAAGCGGTCGCCACGGCCAGCGAGCAATTGAAGACCAAAGGTGGTCGCGCCATTGCCTTGCAAGTCAGCGCCCCGTTTCACTCGAGCCTGATGCAACCCGCCCGTGAACGCCTCGAGCGCGACCTGGCCCTGATGGAATTTCACGAATTTTACTTCCCGGTCGTCGCCAACGTGACCGCACAATCCGTCTCGAGCCCCAGCAAAATCCCGGCACTTCTGTCAGAGCAGGTTACGGGCAGTGTGCGCTGGGTCGAATGCGTCCAGGAACTCGAGCGGCTCGGGATTGAGGAATGGATCGAGTTTGGGCCGGGTAGCGCTTTGACCGGCATGGTCAAACGCATTGTGCCCGGTGTGAGAACCTTCAACATCGCCAATCAGGAAGACCTCGAGAAGTACGTTGCGGCTCAGGCTCAAGCCGTCTGATCCTCGAGTTGTTTCAGTTTGTGGGGACATCTTCGGATTTGGACCGCGTGTGTGCAAAACCCTCACGTGAATCTTCAAGCCTGCCATAGCATGAGCTAACAGGTTGTGTGGGGGTTGATCGAATGCGCGGTACGTTGTCCAAAAAATTCCCAATCGAACCACTGGTGCAGGTGCTCGGCAACCACCGTTCGACCGGTAAATTGATCGTTATGCACCCAATTCGTGGGCGTTTCGCGGCTTACCTCGAGAATGGCCGTTTGGTTCATGCCGAATACGGTTCTGAAACCGGTGTCGATGCCTTGGCGACCCTGATTTACGATCAACGGGGCGATTTCGAGTTTTTCAGCGACGAAAAAACCACGCACAAAACCATCAAAGGCATGCTCGAGTTTGCGTTGATCACTGCCATGAACCTTTCGCGCAAACGCACCGGGTTTTTAAGCGAAGTCAAAATCAAAGCCCGAGGCACCTCCAAGGTGCTCGAGCCAGAATTTGGTCGTGCAGGTGCGCCAGTCCCGGTCAAGACCGAACCCGAAAACAATTGATTTACGGCTGCACGTTACGGCTGCACGTTACGGCTGCGTGGGTTTTTCGTTGTCTTTGGCGTCGTTGCCGCTCGGACCGTCCAAGTAAATCGCGGATCGGAACAGGTCGTTCTCGAGGATTTGCAACTCGAGCGGCACCTCGTCCCATGCACCGTATCGCAGTTTCGCACCGTCACGTTGCCAGACTTCGTACAGTTTGCGGTTGAAGTAACGCTGTCCGAAATCTTCACGGCTGAGGTTGTCGATCTTGCCGCTGGCTTTGGGTACTTGGATGCTGGCGACCGGTTGCGGGTTGGCGATGGCCCGTGCTGATGCCGCATCGCGCTCGTTGTTCGAGGCGAGCTTGATCGGGTTGGTGATGCTGGTGTCCGTTTGCGGATTGCTGCTGGCCGTGACGTTCTTGGGCGTGACCCGCTTCGGGGCGGCGCTTGCGTTCACTCGTGTGCTTCGGGTCGTGCGTCCAGTTTGACTCGAGGATTGGCTCGAAGACTGGGCTGAGGATTGCCTCGAGACGCGCAATGGCTTGCCAACCGTGGTCTTCGGAGCTTGCGTGACGGCGTTCGTCACGACCTGAATCGCTTTCTTGGCTTGCGACAAAACAGGTTGCGGTTTGCTTGCACGTGGTTTGTTCAGACTTGATTTCACGCGGGCAACAGTGCGCGGTTTGGAAACAATCGGTTGGCGGGCAGCAATGACGGTTGGTTTGGATGCCACGCTCGAGCTGAGTTTGCTAGTGCCGTGCGGTCTAAGTTCTTCACCTGTTTCCGCTTCGCTCCAACCG
>JAYURE010000644.1:0-3671 GCA_043756345.1 Deinococcales bacterium
TTGGGATGAAATAACTTCCCGATTTCCAAACCAACAACTTGCAGTACAACAAAGTTTCTCGAGATCAAACCCGGAAGTTGTTTCATCCCGGATACTAAAGAAGGTGAAAGGGCAAAGTTAAAAGGTTAAAGTACAATTCAAATTCGGTCCGAGCCTCGAGATTTTCACTTTTTTCTTTCACCTTTTGGCTTTAACCTGATCTCCGAAGGAGCCTATGCAAGCCGTCATCAAAATTCAACGTTTCAACCCCGAACAAGACAAGAAGCCTTACTGGGCCGAGTACACGCTCGACGTGGACCCTCGAGATCGGGTACTGGACATTCTTCATCGCATCAAATGGGAACTCGAGGGATCGCTGTCGTTTCGTCGGTCCTGCGCCCACGGCATTTGCGGCAGCGACGCGATGCTGATCAATGGCAAGAATCGACTGGCCTGCAAGGTGCTGGTCGAGGATTTGGGCCAAACGATCACCGTCGAACCGATCCGTGGTTTGGCCGTCGAAAAAGATTTGATCGTGGACATGAAACCGTTCTTTGAGAGTTACGAAGCCGTCATGCCGTTTTTCATCAATGATGATGCCGTGCCTGCTCGAGAACGGATTCAAAGCGCCGAGGAACACGCCGTTTTCGAGGCGAGCACCAAGTGCATTCTCTGCGCGGCCTGCACGACCTCCTGCCCGATCTTCTGGGTGAACGGGCGTTACCTTGGGCCAGCCGCGATTGTTCAAGCGCACCGGTTCATTTTTGATTCCCGAGACAAGGGTGGAGCGCAACGCCTTGACGTGCTGAACCAAAACACTGGCGTCTGGCGTTGCCGCAGCGCCTACAACTGCACCGAAGCCTGCCCTCGAGATATTCCGATCACGGACATTATTGGGCAGGTCAAACGCGCCATTTTGTACAGCAACACGTAAACGAATTGGAAATCAAAAAAGGCTCGAGGTGTGGAATCCCTCGAGCCTTTTCTTGTGTTGAGAATTACCGACTGGCGACGATTTGCCCAACGGTGCTCATCGCGTCGTAAACCAGGTTTGGCATCGTGCCCAAAATCATGATCCCAAGCACCGTGATGGCGAGCGCCAATTTTGCTGGACCTCGAGCATGATCTGGGAGGGCAGGAATTTTCAGGTTCGCAGGCTTGAAATACATCGCCCGAATCGGTTGCAGGTAGTAGTAAAAGCTCGCTGCACTCGTCAACGCCCCGAGGACAACCAAGCCGTAATAGCCGGACTGAATCGCGCTGGCGAAAACCACGTACTTGCCGAAAAATCCGGCCAATGGCGGAATGCCTGCGAGCGACAGCAACAAGAATCCCAGCGCCGCAGCCAAGACCGGACGGTGCGCTCCCAGACCCTCGAGTTGCGAGATTTCAGGCCCAGCCTCTGTCACGGAGAGGGCATTGACGACGATCAACGCGCCAGCATTCATCAGCGTGTAAATCGCCAGGTAGTACAACGCGGCGGGCCACGCGGTCGCGGGGCTCGAGAGGATGCTCAGGCCCAAGTACCCGGCGTGCGCAATGCTCGAGTAGGCGAGCATTCGTTTGAGGTTCGTTTGACGCAATGCGGCGAGGTTGCCGATCAGCATGGTCAGGGCGATCAGGAATTGCGCTGGAACTTGCCAAGCGGTCACACCTGGCAGCGCCAGGCCGAAGATGTGCAGGAAGCCCGCGAAGGCCGCCGCTTTGATGCCGACACTCATGTACTGCGTGACCAGCGTCGGAGCGCCCACATAGACATCTGGTGTCCACTGGTGAAACGGAGCGAAGGCCACTTTGAAACCAAATCCGACCAGCATCAGCAACGCACCAACCGCGAGGATTGGACCGTTCTGCATTCCCAGGCTTGAGGCTGCGACATGGATTCGCTCGAGGTTGAAGGTTCCGGTCGCGCCGAAAACGAGCGCGATGCCGTAAATCAGAATCGCACTGGCGAGCGAACCGAGCAGGAAATACTTCATGCCAGCCTCTTCAGATTCGGTGCTTTCCTGGAAACTCGAGAGGACATAGACACCGAGGCTCATGATCTCGAAGCCGATGAGCAAGACAATCAGATCGTGGGCGCTGGCGAGGAGAAGCGTTCCAGTCACGGCGTAGAGGAGGACGGCGTAAAACTCGGGCCGGTTGATGTTGGAGCGACGCGCAAAATCCAGGCTCGAGAGCAGCGCGAGGATGCCCGCAACCAGCAAGACCGCGCCGAAACCGAGCGCGAAATTGTCGGCCTTAAATGCGCCATCAAAGCTCGAGAGGTTGCGGCCCCAAATCGCAATGTCGGCAATCAACGCGGCGACCAAACCAGCAATACCGAGCCAAGCCACGGCGCGTCTCGAGATGTAAAAACCGAGGACCGTCACCAGCACGGCGGTCAGCAACGAAAGGTTAAACGGCAAAAGCGCCAACCAATTGACATCGGGTGCGGCGGGCATCAGCGGGTCCTCCCAGCGATCACGGGCGTTTCAGAAGTGGTGCTCGAGGTGATGTTTGTGACGGCGATGTGCTTGCCGTTCGCTTCGATGCTCGGCTTGAGAAGGTCGAGGACTGGCGCGGTGAAAATACCGAAGACAATCACGACGGCCAGCACCGGCGCGAGCACCCACCATTCTCGGGCACGCACCTCGGGAACCGCATGCGTGGGTTCCTCGAGCCAAGTTTTTTGGTACGCACGCAAAGCCATCGCAGCGGACGCAATCACGGTCGTTACGGCGAGCGCCGTCATCCAAGGGTTCGCCTGATACGCACCCAAGAAGACGCTGAACTCGCCCACAAATCCGGCCAGACCAGGAACGCCGATGCTGGCGAACCAGATCGTCAGGGCAACACCGGCGAGCGCAGGTGCACTGGCGGCCAAACCACGAATCGAACCGATCTCGAGGCCACGGTCGATGGCTTTTTCTGGATCGAGACCAGGCTCGAGTTTGGTGATGCGTTCTTGGACCATGCCGGTCAGCAGGAACAGACCGCCGGTGTAGACACCTTGGAAGGCCAGCAGGATGATCGCGCCGGTCATGCCAATTGGATGCAGACTGAACATGCCCAACGCGACCAGACCCATGTGCGAGAGGCCAGCGTAAGCGAGCAGGCGTTTCCAATCCGGCACGCTGAAGGCAATCCAGGCGGCGTAAATTGCGGTGAAGGCCGCGAGGAACATCAGCACCGGTTGCAGGTTGCGGGCGACATCAGGAAACAATGGCAGCGCGAAACGGAACAGTCCGTAACCGCCGACCTTGTAAAGCGTGCCCATCAAATCGGCAACACCGGACGGATGGTTCTCGGCGTGGAAATCTGGAAGCCAATTGTGGAATGGAAACAGGGGAGTCTTGACCGCGAAGGCGGCGAGGAATCCGAGGAACAACCAAGTCTGAACATCAATCGGCAATGGTCGCGCTTTGACTGCGACGAGCACATCGGCCAGGGCGAAACTCGAGGCTCCAGAAATGTACTTCACTCCCAGAATCGCGGCGAGCATCAACAGACCACCGAACAGGGTGTACAACGCCATCTTGTTCACGGCACGATTGCGGTTCGCACGCCCAAAACGTCCGAGCATGAACAAACTCGGGATCAGGGTCGCCTCGAAGAAGACGTAAAACAAAATCAAATCTCGAGCCGCAAAAATACCGATCAAACCGGTGCTCATTGCCAGCACCAGCGCGTAAAAACCGCTGCTTGGTTCG
>JAYURE010000645.1:0-3664 GCA_043756345.1 Deinococcales bacterium
CTTGGGATGAAATAACTTCCCGATATCGAACGTGAAAGCGTGCAGTACGGTGAAGCTTTACGAAACCAAACAAGGAAGTTATTTCATCCTGGATACTTAGAGATCGGCTGGTTGATCTGGTCGCTCGAGTTTGCATCAGTCATGGCCCGGTTCGCTTTCGGTCAGGTTTTTGATCGGCACGAGCACACGGACTAACGTACCGCCGTCCGTATCGGATGAAAGCTCGAGCGTACCGCCCAAAAGTTCGGCACGTTCACGCATGCCGCGCAAGCCGTAACGCCCTTCGGTTGCCGTGTCAGGCAAGCCTTGTCCGTCGTCACGGACACGCAACTCGAGCATGCCTTTTTCGGTAAATGCCCGCAGCAAAACCCGTTTGGCGTTGGCGTGACGGCGAATGTTCTCGAAGGCCTCGCCGATGATTCGGGCGAGTTCAAAGGTGGCGTTCGCGTCCAATTCCGGCAAGTTGCGCGTCTCGAGCGTGATCGGTGGCATGCCGGTCGTTTGCGCCTCGCTGACAATCGCCTCGAGTCGTTTTTCAAAGCTGGGCACGCCCGGCGTGCGGTATTCGGTCATTAGGGTGCGGCTCTGGTTGCCGAGTTCGCGGGCGGCTTGCGCGAAATCGAGCAGTTCTTGGTAGACGACCCGTCCGCGTTGCTTTTCGGCGACCGCTTCGAGCAGGTAGGCCAGCCCAAAAATGTCCTTGCCGAGTCCATCGTGCAGTTCTCGAGCGATGCGTTCGCGTTCCTCGCGGGCTCCATCGTCTCGGGCTTCGAGGATGGTGTTGCGATTTGCAGGTTTTCCGACTCGAGTTTCAAGTGGTTGGGTTCCGTCGTTGTTGTTGATCGACATGGCTGTGCGCGTTTTCTGTGCTGGTATCGGGTTTGCTGAGTTCGGGCCTGTTGCATTGCTGGAATCTTCAGGCTCGAGGCCAGCGATCACGACCTGGGCGAGCGCTTCCGTGCCGGGGACTTTCGAGACGATCATGCGAACGCGAACATCGCTGCCGTCACTGTGCTGCAAGTTCTTCTCGAGCGTGTACTCGCTGCGGCGACCCTGCAAGACTTCGATCAGCAACGGCCATTCGCGGCTGGGACGTTCGGCACTCGGGAATTCGATCAGGATTTGCTTGATGGCTTCGTTTTCGTAGCCCAAAAGCGCGTGCAAGCGGCGATTGCTGCGCAAGATTTGCCCGTCGAGCGCCACGAGCGCCATGCCGACCGGGGCGTACTCGAAGGCGATGGCGGCATCTTGGATTTCGTGATCCGACTCGAGTGCAGCGGCTTGAACGGTTTCAGCTTGAACAGCTTCGACCTGAGCAACTGGCTCGAGTCGTGTAGATTCGCCTTGAGCAGCCTCGAGTGTGTTGGAAGCCGTCTCTGGCATCGGTTCGAGCAGCACTGCCGACGCGCCAAGCACTTCGCCGCGCACATCCAAATTTGGTGCGGCATGAACTTCGAGATTCGCGTTCAACCGTGTGGTCACTCGTTCACCCTCGAGCGCCCGACGAACCGTGTCGATCAGGGCGTTGTTCGGGCAAATTTCGTTCAGGCGTTGACCTCGGGCGTGGTTCAAAAGTCCCAGGTCCGGGTGGGCACGTCCGGCGAGCAAGGTGATCTCGGCATCGTTGTTGACGGCCAGCACGGTCAGGGTCGAACCCTCGAGCGCTCCGGCGTGCGCCTCATTTTTGTTCTCCGATTGCGGTTGCATCCATGGCGCGAGCATCCACGGTGCAATGTCATCGGGCAGTTCGCCGGAAAATCCGGCAGAATCACTCAGGCTCGAGGCTGGTTCTGGATTGATTGCCGGATTGATTGCTGGATGAACCGTCTGTGCTGCGCTGTAAGGCATGTTCGCATCAATTGCCGGTTCGATCACCAATGGCACATCGTCATTCTCGAACGCCATTTCTTTGACCTGTGCAAGTTCAGCTTTGATCTCGAGCCAGTCCACGATGAGCGTGGCAAATTCGTTGAGGATCGCGTGTTCGCTGCGATTCAACGCTTCCCTGGGTTTCGGATCGAGCACGCAAAGTGTCCCAATGATTTGCCCATGGGTCTGAACGTTGGATTCCAACGCCATGTGAACCAGAAAACGTGCCTTGCCACCCTTGACCAACGGGTGTTCACGGTGGCGCAAGAACGCCGAAAGGTCCGAGATGGTCATGACCTCACCGGTTGGGGCGAATCCGGGCTCGAGGAATTCGGCTTGGCTGCTCTCGAGGCTGCCCTCTAAACCGTAACGGATCTGCGTGCCATCCAAAAGCGTGATGATCGCGCTTTTGGCCCGCAGCAATCGCGCCGTCATGCGGGCGATACGGCGAAGGCTGGCATCATTGCCGGTCGTGTTGGTGTTGGGGAGGCTGGTTGGGTTCACGGTGGCTGGGTTCAGATTGTCTGGGGTGGTGCGATCTGGGAACTGGGTAGGGAACGGGTTGAGTGGGGCTCTCGAGGTGTCTCGAGAATGAGTTCCGTTTGAGTGTATGGTTTCCAGATTCAGTTCGGATAAAACCGCCCCAGCAGATCTTCCAGCCATACTCGAGCCTAAACCGGACGACCTGAACATCGCTTGAGAAAAGTAAAGCATTGATTTGGCAAACTCTCATGCTCGAAAGATCACAGGGCACAGGTCACCGGTCACGGGTCATGGGATACTGCCTCAGATTGGGATAAGGCTCGAGAGGTGGAAAATGGAAAGCAGAAGCTCGAGCCTGACGCACTTTCCACCTTCCACTATTCACTGATTCTTGTTCAAGAACCCACAAGTCCCATTTCACGGCTGCACCCCGGGGCACGCGTCAGACCAAACCAAGCCACATGCTCGGGTTCAGAGCCAAACCAGGGAAATCACCCTGACCCGCCTCAGCCGAACCTGTGGTTCACGCCTACAAACGGTTTGTAGTAGGGCACAACGACACCCCACTCAAAGCGGCGTAATCTGACACACATGGAACTCCCCCTTTTTCCGGTAGGCGAGATCGTGCTCCTGCCAGGCATGGGGTTGCCGCTTTACGTTTTCGAACCGCGATACCGCGAACTGCTCGGACGGGTTCGGACCAGTGGCGAACCCTTCGGAATTCCCTGCGTGCTCCCAGAAGACCCCAGCGACCTAACCGGCAAGCACCTTGCCCAAGTCGGCACGCTGGCCCATCTGACGCACGTCTCGTACAACCCAGACGGCACCGCCGAAATCATGGTCGTTGGTGGCGAACGTTACCGCATCACCGACATCGATCACGAAAAGCACCCTTACGCGGTCGCCAACGTCGAACTCGAGCCGCTTGAGCCTTCCGATCCATTGTGGGTGCGGGCGATGGCCCAGGATGTGATTGAACGCTTCCTGCACAAGATTCATGGGCAATTGGGCGATGTCAGCAAAGAAGTACCCGACGAACCCTTGTTGAAAGCCTCGTTTGTGGCTGCCAACTTGCGTTTGGGTGGAGCACAAGGCCAACGTGTGCTCGAGGCGAAAACCCTGCTCGAGCGCTTTGAGATTTTGGCCGAATTGTTGGGCACGGAGAAACGTGTTTTGAACTGATCGGCGCTACAGGTTCGCCGTGAAAGCCCATGAAAAAGCTCGAGAATCCTGCGATACAAATTCTCGAGCTTGCCATTTTTTGCTTTTACCCAGAGGGGTTTGGCTTACTGAAGTCCGACTTTGGTGGTTC
>JAYURE010000646.1:0-10430 GCA_043756345.1 Deinococcales bacterium
CGGAACCCAACGACCAATGTTCTTGAAGGCGCTCGAGACTTGCCGCCAGGCAAAGGCTGACAGCAAAAATGGGATGCCCAAACCGAGCGAGTACACAGCCAAGTAACCAACGCCGATGCCAACGTCTGCCGAGTTCGCGGCCAAGCTCAGGATCACACCAAGTATTGGGCCGAGACATGGCGTCCAACCTGCGGCGAACGCTGCTCCGAGCGCCACTAAACCGTACCTTGAAGCTCCTCCCAGGTCTGCCCGATACTCTCGAGACAGGAACGGAACTCGATCCTTGACCAAGAAAACAACTCCAAACGCAAGGATGAGCAGACCTCCGATTCTGGCAAGTAAAACTTTGTTCTCCAGAAGCAGGCTTCCGAGCGAACTCGCGCCAGCACCAAGCGCAATGAAAGTGATTGAGAATCCCAGAATGAACAGCAACGCACCCAACACAGGACTCTTTCCAGTACCACCTCCGAGAACCGCCAGGTAAGAGGGCACGAGCGGCAGCACGCACGGGCTCAGAAACGAAATCAGGCCGCCAAAAAATGCGGTGAAAATGTTCAAAGAAACAGATGCGGTACTCGAGCCTTGCGCGAGCGCGAGCGGCGCGAACAAAACCAGGCTCACGGCAAGCATCTGCCAGAAGCCTCGAGACGAAACAAAAACGCGATTCATACTTGATGTTACGGCGTGGCGGGCAAAAGGTTCAGGGATTCCCGTACTTGTTCGGGCGTGATCGGTCCCTCGAGGGCCACCCGAATGACGTTGTTGGCATCCACAAGTACCGTCGTTGGGTAGGACTTGACCTTCAGCGAACGTGACAACTCGAGCGCACTCGGGCCGGTTAAGCCCAGAAAATCCTTGGGAATCGGTGCGGCAGTGTTGCCCTTTTCAACCGGATTGACCGCCAGAACCTCGAGCTTGCTAGCCTTCAACGATTGCCATTGCCGTTCAAGCAATTTCGGCTCGAGGCAGGATCGGGTGTAAAACGCCAGCCAGTATGCGCCAGTGATTTTGCCACGAACCTGAACGGGCACGCTCGAACCGAGCGGCACTCGAGCGAACGCCAGATTTGAAAGAATGACCACTGCAATCAGGCTCGAGATCAGGCGACTCATGGAGGATTTGTGAAATTGCCGGGATCGGGTTGCGGTTCGACCGGAATCGGATCGGGTTCTACAATCACTGGAGGCGCGTAATTCGGATCATAAAACGAGAGTTCCGAAACTTTAACGCTGCGGCTGGAAACACAATTTGGGCTGGTCGTTTCATCCGCCCAAGGGTTGACATTCGCACGGTTGCGTTGACAGACATCCAAAGCCAGCGTCACTCGAGCGTCATCTGGAACTTCTGGGCCTTCGACGGCAGGACGTTTGTACGGCACGGGTTCCGGGTCCGGTGTGCTCGAGACGGATGCGCCCGTGTTCGTTTGACGGATTGCGTAGGCCATTTTCACACCTTGTAAATCGCGGTAGCCGATGTACTCAGGTGTTTGCCAGATTTGCGGTGGGCGACCAACGAGTGCGTTTGAAACCATGTCACGCCATATTTTTGGATTCCATTCGCCGGAGAAAAACTGTTCACCCATACCCTTGTTGTCATCCCGACCAATCCAGATTGCACCGACCGCTTCAGGTGTGGCCCCCACAAACCACATATCAACAACGTTGCTCGAGGTTCCCGTTTTTCCAGCAACTTGGCGATTGCCAATCTTGGCATCTTTCGCGTACTCGGGGCTGAGGCTCGGAGGGTCGTTAACCACTCCACGAATCATATCGAGTGCAACGTAAGCAATTTGAGGACTCCAGACGCGACGTTTGACAACCTCATCATCGGCAGATTGCGGGTATAGCACCTTGCCATCAGAATCTTCGATGCGTTTGATGTACCTCGGTTCGATGTAAAAGCCGCCGTTGATAAAGCTTGCATAGGCGGCAGCCATCTTCAATGGTGTGGCCTCGATACCTCCAATGGCGCTGGACCAGGGAAGTTCGTTTGGAACTTCAAATCCAAGTTGTCGCAACTTGTCACGGTAACGATCCCGTCCAATTTTTTGCAGGACTCGAGCGGTCGGAAGGTTCAATGAATGGTCAAGCGCGTAACGCATGGTCACGGGTGCATTGAGGACTTTTGCTGGACCGTCAAAATTTTTTGGACACCAGACTCCATACTGGTCAAAACATTTGGTGCCTGGCGCATTGATGCGAAGGTTGGCGTCAAGAAACGTATCCCATTGCTGCACACCTGCGTCTAGGGCGGTGGCAAACAAAAGTGGCTTAACGCTCGAACCGGGGGAGCGTTTGAATTTTGCTGCGGCGGCACGGTTGTATTCGTCTTTGCCACCAACGTCTTTACCGCCAACCATCGCCATGATTTCCCCGGTGTAAGGATTCATCATCGCGGCTGAGGTTTGTGCCCCGCGTGGCGTGCGGCCTCGAGTCACCGCGAGTTCGGCGGCGCGTTGCGCTCGAGTGTCAAGCGTCGTGAAGACGCGCAGGCCACCGCCAGAATAAATTTTATCATCTGAAAATTTGGCCTTGAGAATCTTGCGCACCTCGTACATGAAATGCGTGGCAAATTCCGTGCGTATCTCTTTGACTTTGTTGGCGGTCGGATCGAGCAGTTTGGCATCCTTGATGCCGCCCTTATCGTCGTAACTGACTTTCCAACCTCGGGGTTGAACTTTCTCGAGCCAGGCGGCATTTGAGTCTTTTTGCGTGATCCATTCGCCTTCGACCAAACGGGCCAAACGAAGTTTCATCCCGGCTCGGACACGTTTGAAACCACCAATGGCGTCACTGCGTGGCGCAAAAAAATCGTTTGGACTGGGTAGCAGGCTGGTCATGTAGACGCTTTCAGCCAGGGTTAGTTCGAGCGGGTCTTTGCCGAAGTACGCTTGGGCGGCGGCACGAATGCCGCGCAGGTTGCCGCCCCAGAAAACCGAATTGAGGTAATCGGCGAGCAGTTCTTCTTTGGTGAAGTAGCGTTCTGCCTGCACCGAAAGCATCAGTTCTTTGATTTTGCGTTCGATGGTTCTTGAGCGGTCATCGGCGAGTTCGCGGATCAGGGTGCTGCGGATCAGTTGTTGCGTGATGGTGCTGCCGCCCTGGGCGTTGTCTTTGATGAAGGTTTGGAAGAGGCTGCGGGCAATACCGATTGGATCAAAACCGAAATGTTTGAAAAAATCTGCATCTTCGCTGGCGACGACCGAGGCGATCATCAGCGCATTGATTTCGTTGAGCTTCGCCGGGCGACGGTCGAAGCGTTCACCACCGACGGTCGGCACGAGTACACCGATCAGGGCATTGTCTGAGGCGTAAACTCGAGTTGTTCCGGCGAGTTGCAGTTGATCCAATTCGCGGTAATCCGGCAGTTCCCTGGCCCATCGCACCAGGAAGGTTGCGCCGACGGTCGCTCCGATCAGGATTGCGGCAAAAATCAAAGCGAAGAACAGTCGGACGAACCTCATACCGAACCCCTGCGAGTTCGTTGGACTTTTGGTTCTCGAGTTGGATGGCTCACATTCACAGTGGGAGTCTACCGCTTGGCAATGAGGCGGTTCAAACGCTGATTACACAATCTCCTCACGCTCGAGGATTGCTGACTTTGAGGCGTGTTCGGATCAATTCGCTCGAGCAATTCCGTTTCCCGTCGATTCAATTTCCAGAACACACGTATCTTAAGTGATTTAATTCACGATTATTCAGATTGTGAATTCTTTCGTCCAAATTCATCTTTGCCCTCTCTTCAACGTGGCCGCATCCCGACGCACCAAAACCATGCAAGCCACGCAACCGGCCCCAAAACAAGCTCGAGCGTAGAATCAAATGATGAGCAGCCTCAAACCATCTTTGCTGGCCATCTTCGCGCACCCGGACGACGAAGCCTTCTCGAGTGGTGGCACATTGGCGCATTACGCGAACCTCGGCGTTGA
This sequence comes from Deinococcales bacterium, assembly GCA_043756345.1. GTDB lineage: Bacteria > Deinococcota > Deinococci > Deinococcales > JAAFIG01 > JANOWZ01. Next base: position 3,929 of record JAYURE010000646.1, read on the forward strand.
GGTCAACTTACTGTGTTCGACCCGTGGCGAGGCGGGCAAAATCACCGATCCAACCCTGACGATTGACGACCTGGGCCGCCACCGCGAGCACGAACTACGCGAGGCTTGCAAAACCCTCGGCATCAACGAACCGATCTTCCTGGGCTACCGCGATTCGGGACGGCTCGAGCGATTGCGCAAAGACGATCCGTTGGCGAGCATCAATGCTGACCCTCGAGAGATTGAGGCTAGGGTGCGTGAACAGGTCGCACGCTTGCAACCACAGGTGATGCTCAGTTTCGATCCGCACGGCGGTTACGACCACCCGGACCATATTGTGATCCATCAGGCGGCGCTGGCGGCGTTCTTCTCGAGCGGTCATTTCCCGAATCCGCCACAGCGATTGTTTTACACGGCCTCGCCACTCGAGGTCATGAAAACTTGGGTCAACATGCCCGGTGGTCCGATGACGCCCGGTATGACGGCAGAAGTGTACGGCGTCAGCGAGGAAACGATTGCCTTCAAGCATGACGTTTCAAAATTCGTTGAGCAAAAACGGGCCGCGATTCAACTGCACGGCTCGCAAACCGGACCCACCTCGCGGATCGGGCAGATGCCGCCGGAATACCTCGAGAAAATGCACGAACGCCAACGGACCGAGAATTTCAGTCTAGGTGGCACTCGAGGCCCGATCATGCGATGGCCGTTGCGCGGGTTCTTTGATGGACTCGGGATTGGGAATTTACTGTGAGCGACATCATGGACCTGCTCGAGCGTTGCAACGAGGCGAACGAGCACCTTCAAGAAATGCTGCGGCTTGAGCAATCAGCGCGGGCCGAACTCGAGGCGGCGAGAATTGCCTTTCGCTTGCTCGAGGTGCGCGAATTGCTGGCGGGCGTTCCGGGCAGCAACGAGGCTGCGCGACGGGCATTTATTGAGAACGAGCATGAGGGTGCATTCTCGCGGATTGGACGGGCTGAGGCGGGCTTGCTCGAGGCGAAACTCGAGCGGGAAACGGCTGCGTTGCGTTACGAGATGCTTCAGTTGACCGTTTCAACGCTTTCAGGTTCGGCGCGGTAACACAACTTAATTCGGTTTCAGGTCCGCTCGCAGAATTCAAACGTACCTGATGCTTTCTCGCGCTCAGAAATCCATTTCTGAGCGCCTTCCTCGTTGCTTAAATTGGCTCGAGAGCGCTGACCAATCCAGGGCGTGCGGCTCAAGCACCTCAACTCGGCTCCATGTCTCACTTCTCATCCGACAATGAGTTATATGAAGCTATAGTCTACCCATGAAGAAATTCACATTCTCAAATTGGGCATGGCGAACAAGCTCGAGACTGATGTTGCTCGCAAGCTTGAGCACACTCGCCGCCTGCGGACAACCCATCGCCCCGGGCAACCCTTACCTGGCCGGACCGGACCCTTGGGAAGCAACCGTCGAACCCGGCGTGCGCCTGAATGCCATGCAGACCGGTGACAACTTCCTCTCCGACCTGACCGTGCTCGAGGCGAAAAACGGTTGGGGACCATACGAACTCGACCGCAGCAACGGCGAAAACAAAGCCAACGATGGCCGCGTCATGAGTCTCAACGGACGGCAATACAGCAAAGGGCTCGGGGTTCACTCTTACAGCCTGCTGCGTTACGACCTGAACGCCGCCTGCACCAGCTTCTCGAGCGACATAGGCTTGGACGACGAGATTGATGGACAAACCCAGTATGGCAGTGTCGTTTACAAAGTCTTGCTCGATGGGGCCGAAAAGTACAACTCCGGCGTGATGCGGCAAAACGAGATCAAGAACTTCAACTTGAATATCAATGGTGCTCGAGAATTGCAACTGATCGTCGAAGACGCTGGCGACAATAACTGGTACGACCATGCGAACTGGGCGGATGCCAAAGTTTCATGCAGTGTTGCTGGAGGAACCGGCGGATCTGGCAACGGCCTGAGCGCGACCTACTGGGACAACATCGATTTCACCGGCCCGAGCATCACACGCACCGACGGCACCGTGAACTTCAATTGGGGCGTTGGCTCGCCAGACTCGAGCCTCGGTATGGAAAGCTTCAGCGCCCGTTGGACTGGACAAATTCAACCGACCTCAAGCGGTGATTGGACGTTCTACACGACCTCCGACGACGGCATTCGTTTGGATGTGAACGGTCAACGGGTGATCGATAACTGGAGCGATCACGCACCAACCAGCAACAGCGGCAAGATCAACTTGCAGGCGGGTCAGAAGTACGACATCAAACTCGAGTTTTACGAAAACGGTGGCGGAGCCGTCTCGCAACTGTTCTGGGAGAGCGCGGCCCAGGCGCGGCAGGTCATACCGCAAACGCAGTTGTACTCGGGATCGACCGTTTCGAGCAATTTGGCCTTGAACAAAGCGACCAGCCAATCCAGCACCGGATTTGGCGGCGTCTCGAGTCGTGCCGTTGATGGCAACACCAGTGGACTGTGGGGGAACCAATCTGTCACGCACACGGCGAACGAAAACCAACCATGGTGGCAGGTTGATCTGGGTTCCTCGAGCACGCTCGCTCAGGTCAACGTCTGGAACCGCACCGATTGCTGCGGCACTCGAATGAGCGACTGGTACGTGTTGATCTCGGACGCTCCGATCAATGGCACACTCGCCCAGGCACTGGCAAACACTGATATTTCGAGTTACCACTTCACCAGCCCGGCAGGATCACCGACTGGCGTGAAATTGAATGCCGGTCAAACTGGTCGTTACGTGCGCATTTGGTTGAACGCCACGAATTTCTTGCAACTTGCCGAGGTCGAAGTCTTGGCTGGAACGACTGCAATAGACCCGAAAGCCAAGAATGGTTCTTGGAGCGGCATCATCAATTTACCGCTGGTGAGTACGTCCGCAGCTAACCTTCCGAACGGCAAAATCCTGCTCTGGGCCGGTAACACCGAAACTGGATTCGGCGGCGGTGGCACGACCAGCACCGCGACCTTCGATCCGGCCACACTGACCGCGAGTGCCAGGCAGGTCAGCGAAACCAACCACGAAATGTTCTGTCCCGGCACGGCCATGCTTGCCAGCGGTGAGGTGCTCGTCAACGGTGGATCAAACGCCGAGGCGACCAGCATTTACAACAGCGAGACGAACGCCTGGCATCGCAGCCAGAACATGAACGTGCCACGCGGTTACAACGCCTCGGTGACGCTCGAGGGTGGCAATGTCTTCACGCTTGGTGGCAGTTGGAGCGGCGGACAGGGCGGCAAGAATGGCGAAGTCTGGAATGCAAACAACGGTTGGACGAACCTGACCAATGCCAGTGCCGACCCGCTGTACGGCTATGAGACTCCGTACCGCAGCGACAATCACAGTTGGTTATTCGCCACTGGCAATCGCGTGCTCTATGCCGGTCCTGGCAACAAGATGACCTGGTACGACACGACCGGCACGGGTGGACTCTCGAGCGCCGGAACACGAGGCAACGATACCTACTCGCAAAATGGCAATGCCGTGATGTACGACCGCAACAAGATCCTGACGCTCGGCGGAGCGCCAACTTACAGCGATGGCTCGCAGGCCAGCAATCGCAGTTACGTGCTTGACTTGAGCGCGGGCGCGTTCAGCAACCCGAACGTGCGTCAGGTCGGCAACCTCAATTTTGCTCGAGGGATGGGCAGCAGCGTGCTCTTGGCCGACGGTCAAGTCATGGCGATGGGCGGCATGCCCAAACCGGTGGCCTTCAGCGAAACCGATGCGATCCTGACACCAGAGGTTTGGAATCCGCAAACCGAACAATGGCGCACGCTTGCCAACTACCATGTGCCCCGCGTGTATCACTCGATTGCATTGCTGATGCCAGACGCTCGAGTCATCTCCGCCGGTGGTGGTTTGTGCGGCGGATGCAACGTCAATCACAGCGACGCCGAGATTTTCACGCCACCGTACCTGTTCAACACCGACGGCAGTCTTGCCGCACGACCTGGCATCTCAAGTGGACCAGACGTGATCGGTTATGGATCAACCTTCAACGTCAGCGTCAGCGGTGGGGCAACGAAGTTCAACCTGATTCGCATGGGTTCGATCACGCACACGGTCAACAATGATCAACGCCTGATCCCGCTCGGATTCAGTCAGAACGGCGGCAGCTTCAAGGTGAGTGCACCAGAGAACTCGAGCATCGCCACGCCAGGGTATTACATGCTGTTCGCCCTGAATGCTGCTGGCGTGCCGAGCGCCGCGAAAATCCTGAAAGTTCAGTGATCATGCCGCCTGAGCAGATCGAACCGGTAGAATGCCAGCAATGATTCAAAACCCTCGAGATCGCGCCATTGGCCTGACCCTGCTCGCGGTCGGGCTTTTGGCATTCGTCTCGACGGTGATCGGAAAAGGAACTGTTTGGGTCTGGTTCCTGGCCGTCTCAGGGCTTAGTTTAGGCGCACATCGCTCGAGCAAAAATTCCCTCTGGGTCGTACCGGGCGGCCTACTTGGTGGTTTGGCGCTCAGCTTTTTGTTCAACGCACTGTTTCCATGGTCTCGAGCCTTGCCGCTCGGATTGGCCGGAGGCTTCGCGCTGATGGCGGGACTCGAACCTCGAGCCCACGCCTGGGCGCTCTGGCCCGCCGTGATTTGCGTGCTGATCTGGGCGTTCGTGGCGTTGTGGACGAACATCCCCTTGATGATTTTGCTGGTGGTTGGTTTCGGGTCGTTCTTCTGGTTGCGATCCAGAGCCGAATAAATCCAGAACTATTCAGTGCAACGGTTTACGTACCGCCCGTTCGAGCCGTTCCAACGCCTCGAGCAGAATCGACTTTGAGGTCGCCAGGTTAATGCGCAAGAAGCCCTGGTAGCCCGCACCGTAATCTGCCCCGTTGTTCAGCCCGACTTTGGCCTCCTCGAGCATGAATTTTTGGGCGCGATCCGCGAATGGAAAGGCTCGAAAATCCATCCAAGCCAGATAGGTTCCTTCGGGCGCGTGATAGCCAACCTCAGGCAGTCTCTCGTGCAAAAACGCGGTTAGAGCGTCACGGTTGCCACGAATGTACTCGAGGACTTCAAGCAACCAGGCATCGCCATCTTCGATTCCGGCACGCCACATCTCTTGGGAAAGCGCGTTCGGGTGGCCCATCAAGCCCTTGGTGGCTTTCTGCATCCGCTCGAGCAATTTGACGTTCTGTGAGACGGCCATGCCCGCGCTGAGGGTCGCGGCATTGAACGACTTGCACGGCCCGATCAGCGTGACGGTGCGATGTGCGATCTCCGGGCTGAGGCTGGCGAACGGGATGTGCGGCTGCCCATTCAGGATCAGGTCGGCATGCAATTCATCGGTGATGACGTACAAACGGTGGCGCAGGACAAAATCCGCGAAACGCTCGAGTTCGGCACGTGAATACACCCGTCCGGTCGGATTTTGCGGATTGCAGAGCATGAAAATCCGTGTCGCAGGTGTGACCAGTGTCTCGAGTTGATCAAAATCGATTTGCCAACCCGAGCCGGTTTCTGGGTTCGGTTCGATCATTGGGTTCTCGAGGATGTTGCGCCCATGGTCACGGATTGAGGACAGGAACGGCGGGTAAATTGGGACTTGGGTGATCACGTCCTCACCCGGACTCGAGAGGCCGAGCACACCCGCGTACAATCCCGAAACAACACCATTGATCGGCCAGAAATGCTTTGCTTCCAAACCGGTCCAACCACGAGCCTCCTGCTGAGCGATCAGGCCAGCCACCATCTCTGGATCACCACTGAACTGCCCATAGCCGAGCCAACCGTCCAACCGTTCCTTGACGCGCTCGATGATGGCGCTCGAAACGGGAAAATCCATGTCGGCAACCCACAACGGCAGCACGTCTTCGCCGTACAGCGTCCATTTGATCGAGGCGGGCGTGCGCAGGTTCTCCGGTTGAATAGCATCAAAACGGTGGGTCATGCGAGGAGTCTAACGCGAAGTGCGACCTGAACTCGAGTCCTGTTTGCTCAAATTCGCGGATCAATGTCGTTTTTCAATGTCGTTTGTCAATGTCGTTTGTTCGCCTTCCAGGTCCCGCCATAAACGTAATACGGGTTCGAGACAGAAACGGTTTGCTGACACGTGATGCAAACAAAAATCCAAATTCGGGTTGAATGATGCTGAACGCGAAACAATGTCTTCGCCTCGAGACCACAGATCTGACAGGTTTTGCTACGGGTTCGGACGGACGGACCAGACATGAGGTGAGTATCGCAGTTTGGAGATGCTCGGGTTCAGGATGGCTTGAGTTGAGTCCGGCTCGAGTTCAGTTCAGCTCGAAAGTGGTTATCCAGAAATCCATCACAACAACGTGAAACCGTGACCCCGAATCGGAACGTTGATTTGCCTGGATTCAGTTTTTAGCAATTTTATCTCGAGCAATTTTATCTCGAGCAATTGGGTGCAGCCGCAGATTGGGACAAGGGCCGGAAGTTGAAAGTGGAAAGTTCAAAGTGAAAAGAAAAGGCTCGAGAATCACGCACTTTCCACCTTCCACTTTTCACTGATTTTTGCTCAAGAACCCGTAAGTCCCATTTCAC
>JAYURE010000647.1:0-3646 GCA_043756345.1 Deinococcales bacterium
TTCGGGGCAGCGCCGCACTGCGCGAGATGATTGCCGAAACGCACGTCAAAGCCAGCGACCTGATCGCGCCGTTTTTTGTGATTCCCGGCGCGGGCAACGAGGAACCCATCGGCGCATTGCCTGGAATCTCGAGGTTCAGTGTGGATTTGTTTTTGCGTGAACTCGAGCGGGCTTTGAAGCTGGGGGTGCGTTCCGCGATTCTGTTTGGCGTGCTGCCAGTCGGCCGAAAAGATGCGAACGCCTCGAGCGCAAACGATCCGCACGGCCCGGTCGCCAGTGCGATTCGTGCGGCCCGAGTTGCGTTCGGCAATGACGTGACACTGATTTCGGATGTTTGCCTGTGCGGTCACACCGACCATGGTCACTGTGGAATCCTACGTGATACGCCACGCGGTTTGATCGTGGACAACGACTCGAGTCTCGAGCGTTTGTCCGCCATGGCCATCAGTCACGCCGAGGCGGGCGTGGATTTCGTTGCGCCCTCCGACATGATGGATGGTCGTGTTGGCGCGATCCGTCGCACACTGGACGCGCACCAACTCGAGGATGTCGGCATCATCTCGTATGCCGTCAAATACTCGAGCGCCTTTTATGGTCCATTCCGCGAAGCTGCCGGAAGCGCACCTAGTTTCGGTGATCGTGCCACGTACCAGATGGATTCGCGCAACACCCGCGAAGCCTTGCGCGAGGCCGCACTGGACGAACTTGAGGGCGCGGACATGCTGATGGTCAAACCGGCGCTGCCCTACTTGGATGTGATCGCTCGAGTGCGTGACAACACAAACCTGCCGCTCGTGGCGTACAACGTTTCTGGCGAGTACGCGATGCTCAAAGCCGCCGCGAACATCGGCGCATTGGACGAACCCAGGGCCGTGCGTGAAACACTGCATTCGATCAAACGTGCCGGGGCCGACCTGATCATCACCTATCACGCACTCGAGGCGCTCGAGAATGGCTGGTTGTCATGACCTCGGTTCTGGAAGCAAGCACAAGCTCGAGCACCGCACTTTTCTTACAAGCCCTGCGTGGCGAGAACACACCCCGAGCCCCAATCTGGGTGATGCGTCAAGCCGGTCGTTACCTGCCCGAATACATGGTGGTGAAATCACGCTCGAGCTTCCTCGAGATGGTTCGCACACCAGAACTCGCCTGCGAAATCACCTTGCAACCCGTGCGCCGATTCCCGCTGGATGCTGCGATTATTTTCAGCGACATCATGACCCCACTGCCCGCGATGGGCGTGCATGTCGAATTCAATCCCGGTCCAGTCCTCGAGCCATTGCGCACCAAAGCTGCGATTGATGCACTGCGAATTCCAGATCAGGCTGAGATTGCACCGTTTCTCGAGAAAGCGATTCAACTCGTTCGCCGTGAACTTGAGCCGACCGGCACGCCATTGATTGGATTTGCTGGTGCACCATTAACGATGGCCGCGTACCTGATTCAAGGATCTGGTAGCAAAGAATTCGAGGATTTTCGTGCCTTCCTGCGCCTCGAACCGGCACTGGCGCACGCGCTGCTCGAGAAGCTGACCGAAGTTTCAATTTGTTACTTGAAAGCGCAAATTGCTGCCGGAGCACAGGCGATTCAACTTTTTGATTCCTGGGCTGGTTTGCATGATGAACATACTTACCGTGAATTTGCGTTGCCGTACAACGCTCGAGTCCTCGCCGCATTGGAAGGTCTTGTGCCCAGAATTTTCTTGGCGGTTGGAGCCGGACACCTGTACCCTGTGATCCAAGAACTGCCGTGCGAAGCGGTCAGTGTTGATTGGCGCACACCACTTTCGCGGGTTCGCCAGATCATTCCCGGAAAAACCTTGCAAGGAAATCTCGACCCGGCCGCACTGCTCGGCACACCAGAAACCCTCGAGCGCGATGCCTTGCGCGTCCTGCGATCTGGGCTTGGCGGAGCGCACGTGTTCAATCTCGGTCACGGGATTTTTCGCCAAACCAACCCGGACATGTTGGCACGATTGATCGACACGGTTCATGGGTTCGACAGGACGCAACCATGACCGTAACACTCGAGCCGCGCATTGAATCTCAGGTCAGCACCGATTACTCGAGCGTTTTTCAAACCTCACTCGAAACCCTGAAACTCGAGGGTCGATACCGGGTTTTCAACGAACTCGAGCGACCCGCTGGAAGATTTCCACGTGCGCTCTGGCACGGACCCGACGGTGTGCGTGACGTGATCATGTGGTGCTCGAACGATTACTTGAACATGGGCCATCATCCGGTGGTGCTCGAGGTGATGCACAATGCAATCTCGAGTGGAGCGACCGGTGCGGGCGGCACGCGCAACATTGCGGGCACTCATCACGAACATGTGCTGCTCGAGGAAACGCTGGCTGTACTTCATGGAAAACAGGCTGCCTTGACCTTCACGAGCGGCTGGGTGGCGAATCAAACCGCACTCTCCACACTCGGGCGAACACTGCCGAATTGCATCATTCTTTCCGATAGTGAAAACCACAATTCGATGATCGAAGGCATCCGGCACAGTGGCGCACAGAAAATAATTTTCGCGCACAACGACTTGCGCGACCTCGAGCAAAAACTTTCCAGCCTGCCTCGAGAACAAGCGAAGATCATCGCCTTTGAAAGCGTTTACTCGATGGATGGCAGCGTCGCCGACATCGGCGCGATTTGTGATCTGGCCGCGCAGTACGGTGCGTTCACCTACCTGGACGAAGTTCACGCGGTCGGCATGTACGGCGCTCGAGGTGGCGGGCAAGCGCAAGAACAGGGTGTCGAGGATCGTGTCGATTTGATTCAAGGCACATTGGGCAAAGCGTTCGGGTTGTTCGGCGGGTACATCGCTGGTTCTCGAGCGATGGTCGATTGCGTGCGCAGTTTGGGTGCGGGATTTATTTTCTCGACCGCATTGCCGCCCGTGATTGCCGCCGGTGTTCGTGCCAGCATCACTCATTTGATGGAATCCAACCTCGAGCGTGACTTGCAAAAAAACTCGGTGCGAAATTTGAAGCACGCATTGCTCGAGGCACGCCTGCCGATCATCGAACCAGAATCCTTTTGCTCGAGCCACATTGTTCCGGTGATGGTTGGTGATGCAGCACTTTGCAAGCAAATCTCAGACCGATTGCTCGAGGTGCATGGTGTTTACGTGCAACCGATCAATTACCCAACCGTGGCGCGAGGCACGGAACGCCTTCGTTTCACGCCGGGACCAAAACACACGCTCGAGATGACACAGGATCTGATCACGGCGCTGCTCGAGGTTTGGGCGCACTTTGGGCTCGAGTAGCCCCATCGGGTTACACTCGAGCCATGCTCACTGGAGAAACCCGTAACCAAATTGATCGCGTCTGGGATGCCTTCTGGACGGGTGGGATCAGCAACCCGCTCGAGGTGATCGAACAACTCACCTACCTGCTGTTCATCAAGCGCTTGGATGACATTCATACGCTCGAGCAATCGCGCATCAACAGCGTCGGGCAGGGAACGCTGGTGTTCACCAAAGAACAAAACCATTACCGCTGGAGCATCTTCAAAAATGCCGAACCGGGATTGATGTACAAAACCATCAGCGAAGAAGTTTTCCCATTCATCCGTGAAATGGGTCACGGCGAAGACACCACCTTTGCCCGTCACATGCGCGATGCACGGTTCACGCTGCCGCC
>JAYURE010000648.1:0-3644 GCA_043756345.1 Deinococcales bacterium
ATCAAACCGTCAATGCTGCTCGAGCCAGACTGACCGTTGAAGTCCCAGCCCGCGTACATCGTCACCGTTACCGAACCGAGCGAATGACCGCCCAAAAAAACTTTCGGAGCTTGTGCTCGAGCTTGCAGGATCACGTTGCGCAAATCCCCCAAATGCGTTTCGAGGCCCCAGTAGCCCATGAAACCGAGTTCGCTCGCGGGACGGGCTGAGAAACCACCGGGTTTGCCTGCATCACGGATGAACGAACGCCAGGCAATCAATGGATCTTTCGCCTGCCAGGATTCGAGCAATTTGCGGTGATCCTCGAGTAAATTTGAACGCCGATCAATCGCCCAAACCTCGAGCGTTTTGTCTTGAGAGATGATGGTCCGTGCCATCCGGTCAAAATTGGTTGCACCACCAAAGATGCCCGGCATGAGTACAACAATGGCCCGAGGTTTTGTGGTTTCATTCGAAAAGAAGCGCAGGTAAATCGCTTTGTTGAGTTCGTCGGGCGTGTGAGGCTCATTGAAACCATCGATCATGTGACGTTCGACCCGAACGGCCTCGAGATCGGCTGGGTTCGGTGCGATGGGCAGGGGAGGGCTTATGCTTGGAGCGCAAGCAGCGAGCAGGAAGACCAGAAGGACCACGAGAAATCTCATGCCTCGAGCCTACGTCTTCGCGTCAAAGGCAACCTCGAGTTTGTTTACGGTTCGGCCCGAGCAACCTGGGCGCGTCTGAAGACGGTCCAACCCACAACAATGGCCGCGATGCCCAAAGGAATCCCAACCAGCAACGAAGTGATCAACGACAACCTCGAGATTTCCTCGGTTGGAGGTCGCACCAATGCCAATTTCCCTCGAGCGGTGGATCTCGTGACTTGCAACAGGTACGAGCCCTTCAGCGCCTCGCCGCCCGCGACGACATCGAACAACAAATTCCAACCGTTGTCCTCGGCCAAACCAAGTTGTGCCCGAAAACTGGAATCATCCAAGCGTGTGACCGTCGTGTGTTCAACTCGGCCCTGCTCGAGCCGGTCAGCAAGTGCCGAGACCTCAAACTTCTCGAGCGGAAACGGATTCGAGCCGTCCGGCGTGAAAGCGTGCACCTCTAGGATGCCTCCTTCCGGTTCGTAACTGAACTCGAGAATCGCACGGCGTTCGATCTTGGCTGGCATATCGGTTGCAGGCTGCGCGAGTGTCTGGCCCGAGGTCAGGCTCAAAAGCGCGATGACGAAGACCGAAACGCGCACAGTACCAATTAAAAACCGGTCTATGCTCGAGGATCGTGGCATCTTGGTTAGAATTTCGGTTGGTAAGCGGAACACGTCAGCATTCTACGGGTTGACTCGAGCGGGAACCTCACCCGTTAAGCTGCTGGCGTCGGGTGATGCTTTGTGTGAACAACCAATTGATATTGATGAATAAAGTGAGATTCAATTGTGTCGTTAACCTACGAAAAACGTAGTTTCTTTCACTTAATGCCATAAGCAATGAGAAGTTTGACCATCATCAGCGCTCATCTCGAGCCTATAGTATTGACAGGTAGAATTGATTCGCGCCTACCGGTTTTGGGCGTGCGTATTCTTTAAATCCAGATCACAAAAATGACGTTCAGGACGATCCAATTTCTCGAGCAGCAACATCGACGATCCAAGATTTTAACTGGGAGAAAACTATGTTCTTTCGTAAACGCGGCGAAACCACCCTCGAACCCCCGGACGCCTTACGTGCATCACAAGAACTGGTGGCGGCCCGCAGCGTCAAACACGTGCTCGAGATTGCGCTCAATCACGCACTGCAACTCGCGCCAGCCGCCAGCAAAGGCTGGGCGGTCATTCGCAACCACGACGGCGATAAGATCGCTGCCGTCAAGGAATACGGCTTTGAATTGGTCGGCCAAAACCTGGTCGGACCCTGGCACGACGGCGTGCCTCGCATCAGCACGAACTTGACCGGCGATCTGTTCCAACCGAACCTGCCCGAAGTCCGAGCCAAACTTGCCGCCGCCGGAATGCGAGAGGTCAAATCTGCGATAGTCATTCCCTTGCGAGACCGCAGCGACCTGCGTGGCGCACTGATTTTGGACTCGTATGGCCCAGAAAACTTTCAGGCTGGAGCGCTCGAGGCGGTTGCACGCTGGGCGCAAATGGTCACACCGGCCCTCGAGTTGATCCGCGAGTTGGGCCGATACCGGACGCTTTCCTGGGGCTTGACGCTCGCCTTCGTCGAGGCCATCGAAGCCCAAGATTTTGCGCAACTCGGACACGCGCAACGTGTCACCAGTTATGCGCTGGCGCTCGCTCGAGAATTGCGCCTGACCACACCCGAACAAAACGACCTCTGGTTCGCCGCAATGCTTCATGACCTCGGCAAACTAAGCGTGCCGGACAGCCCCAACCCCGGCGAGCACGCCGGAGCGGGCTACAACATGCTGGTCAATGTTCCTGAACTTCATCGTGCTCGAGAGGCGATCCTGCACCACCACGAACGCTACGACGGCACCGGCATGCCCGCAGGCAAACAGGGCACAGAAATCCCGGTCTTCTCGAGGGTCATCGCCGTGGCGAACACTTACGACCGTCTGACCAGTGAACGTGGCGAAATGCTGAACGCCCGTGAAGCCCTCTCGAGGATGCGGGCCATGGCTGGACGCGAACTCGACCCAGAATTGATCCCATTGCTCGAGAGCATACTGAACCAGAACAAGGCCACCGGCGAGTTGCGCCCAGAAGGTCTTTTCCCAGCCTAACCAACCGCAAATTTTCATTCATCATGCTCGAGCCGAGACTTGGCTCGGGTTTTTCTTGAGGCCATTTGAAACAACTCCTCTTTTCCTCTCATCGTCGCTCAGGTACGATGTCGGGCGTGAATCGATCCAACCGCAACCCACTTGCGCCGCTCGCCGTTTTTATCACGGTGATTCTGGCGTTGTTCGTGGCGCGGCTCGCCTGGTTGCAGATCGTGCAGCACGATCAATTCGCCACGCAATCGGCAGACAATCATTTTTCGCCCTCGACACTGCGGGCCTTGCGCGGAGAAATTCTCGCCAGCGATGGCAAAACCATCCTGGCCACAAGTCGCGTCGCCGTCGATTTGGTTTACAAAGGCGTGCGAAAAGGTGGCGAGATCAAATTCTGGGACAAGATCGCCCGCCTGATCGGGGCCAACGCCAGCGAAGGCTTGCCCATCCTGGCTCGAGGTCAAGAGAAAATCCTCAAAAAGAACGTGCCCGAAAATCAGATCTATCCGCTCGCCGAATGGATCTCGAGCCAACGGATGTTCGAGTTGCGCCTGCGCACCGAACGAATTTATCCGCAAAACATCGACGGCAACCTGCTTGGGCATACGCAACTGGCTGGACCAGATGATTCCAAACAGGGTTACGAACTCGACGACCTGATCGGGGCAAAAGGGCTCGAGGCTGGTTTGGAGGAGACCCTGCGTGGCACGAACGGCCTGCGCTATCTCGAGGTGGATGCCGCTGGTCGAACCGTTGGCGAACGTGTGCAACTTGAGGCGCGACGCGGCAAAGACGTGACGTTGACCATCGATTTGAAATTGCAACGTGCCGCCGAAAAAGCGATCCTTGACGCGCTCAAAGACATCAACCGCATGAACACCAAGAACCGTATCCCATTGGTCGAAAAGGCTCGAGGAGCC
>JAYURE010000649.1:0-3642 GCA_043756345.1 Deinococcales bacterium
TTCACCTGGCCGCGCAGCGTTGGACAAGTGCCGATGATCTACTCGCACCTGCGTTCGCACCAACCCGGCACGCAATCCAAACGCTACTGGGAAGAAGAAAGCACGCCGCTATTCCCGTTCGGTTTCGGCCTGACGTATGGAAGGCTCGAGTACAGCAACCTCAAACTGAACGCCTCGAGTATTGCCACCAACGAAACGCTGCACGTCACGGTTGATATTCGCAACATCTCAACCCGTGCACTTGAGGAAGTCGCACAACTTTATTTGCATCAACGATACGGACGTGCGGCACGACCCGTGCGTGAACTCAAAGCGTTTGAACGTGTTCGGCTCGAGGCTGGCGAAACACGAACCCTGCATTTTGAGGTGCCCGCCTCGGCACGACGGTATTGGAGTGCTACCGACAAGGCGTATATGCTGGACGCCTCAACGTTTGATCTTTGGGTTGGTGGAGACTGCACCGCAACGTTAGGCGCAGAATTCAACGTGAATTAAGCTGCCAAAATGCGGTTGGGTTGTGCGAAGTAGAAGGTGGAAAGTGCGAGAGGCTCGAGCTTTAGCTTTCCACTTACTTACTCACAAGACAGCACCTGTCTTGATCCCAACCATGCACCTGACGGGCGGGATCGCTTGCGGGCTGTTCGCGCTTCTTGCTCACAAGACAACACCTGTCTTGATCCCAACCATGCACCTGACGGGCGGGATCGCTTGCGGGCTGTTCGCGCTTCTTGCTCACAAGACAGCACCTTACGGGCTGTTCGCGCTTGAACTTTCCACTTCCGCTCCTTGTCCCAATCTGCGGACGCACTCCGCCAGGGACTCGAGCGAAAAAAGGGACACTCTTTCAGTGTCCCTTCCGCATTCATTGAGCCTCAATTCGTTCCAGTCAGATCGTTCCAGTCAGATCGTTCCAGTCAGATCGTTCCGGTCAGATCGCTTCAAGCAGCAACAAATCTGGATTCTCGAGCAGTCGTGCCATGTGTCGCACGAAGCGTCCACCTTCGGCACCATCGATCAAACGGTGATCGAATGAAAGCGACAGGTACATCATGTGGCGAATCACGATTTGACCGTCACGCACGACTGGGCGTTCTTGAATCGTGTGCACACCCAGAATCGCGGCGTCCGGCACGTTGATGATCGGGAAGCTGAACAGACTGCCGACCGAACCCATGTTGGTCACGCTAAAGCTCGAGCCACTGATCTCGTCCGGTGCGAGCTTGCCGTCTCGGGCTTTGCCTGCTTTATCAACAATTTCACCTGCGATCTCGAGGATGCTTTTGCGATCCACATCTTTGATCACCGGCACGATCAGGCCAGCTTCGGTGTCCACGGCGCAACCGATGTTGTAATACTTTTTGCGCACGATTTCGCCCGCCGCGTCGTCCAAACTCGAGTTGACGTTCGGGAAGGCTTTCAGGGCACTGGCGGCGGCTTTGAAAATAAATGGCAGGTAGGTCAGTTTGACACCGGCTTTTTCGGAGGCCGGTTTCATGCGTTCGCGCAGTGCGACCAGGGCGCTCATGTCCACTTCGTCCACCGTCAAGGTGCGCACAGTGTACAAATGGCTGGCAAGCATCGCATTGCTGATCGCTTTGCGCATGCCACGCAATGGCACACGTTCCTCGAGCGCCTCGTAACCTTTTGGCGTGCGGTAGATCGGTGGTGGAACAATCATGCCACCAGTACCGCTCGGGCCTGACGGTGCAGTGGCCGGTGCTTGCGTCACGGCTGGCACTGGCGCACTCGAGCCACCATCAGAAACGAAAGCGCGAACATCATCCACGCCAACACGACCGTTCGGGCCACTGCCGGGAACCGTGGCAATGTCGATGCCGTTCTCTCGGGCCATGGCTCGAGCGGCGGGCGCAGCGAGCGGACGACCGAACGAGTTCGTGCCAGCAACTTTTGCTGCTGGTGCACTCGATCCGGTTTTCATGCCACCGAAGTCCAAAGCGACCGCTTTCGTCGGCATGCCGTAGGTGCTGTTCGTCGCGCTTTTTTGCGGGTCCTGATCGTCCGCGCCCAAGGTCACGGCAGGCTTGGCAGGCGTGCTGGCGTAAGGGCCACTGCTCGCAGCCTGAGCCGCAGTCGGTGCTGCTGCTGGAGCCGGAGCACTCGAGATTTCACCCTCACCGGCAAAAATTGCTATCGCCTGTTTGACCAGCGCAACCTGACCCTCTTTGATCAGAATTTTCTCGAGTTTGCCCGAGAACGGCGCTGGAATTTCGGTCGTGACTTTATCGGTCATGACTTCAGCGACCATCTGACCTTCTTTGATTTCGTCGCCCTCTGCGACCAACCATTTCAGGATTTCGGCCTCGACGATGGATTCCGCCATCACGGGCATGACCATTTCTTTCGGCATTCCGGGACCCTCCTCAGGGGTGAAGCTGGTGAAAAGTGAAAGGTGGAAAGTTAAAAGTAAAACCGATCTTACTTTCCACTTGTCACTTTCCACTTTCCACGGTTTTAAGCACTTAAGACTTTCTTGATGGCAGCGGCGATGTGGTGCGCCTCGGGCCTCGAGTAATGGTTCAGGCTGTTGAATGGGCTGGGCATGGTGTCGAATCCGGTGACGCGCTCGATTGGGGCCTCGAGACTGAACAGGGCGTGTTGCGCGATCAGGGCGGCAATTTCCGCTCCGAATCCGGCGGTCAGGTTGGCCTCGTGAACGATAACGACGCGACCGGTTTTTTCGACGCTGGCGATGATGCCCTCAAGATCCAATGGGCTGATGGTGCGGAGGTCAAGCACTTCGCAGGAGATTCCGGCTGCTGCTGCTGCTTCGGCGGCGGCCTCGCAGGGTTGAACCATGCCGCCGTAACAGATCAGGGTGACATCGGTGCCTTCCCTGGCAACGCGCAGTTTGCCGAGCGGCACGGTGTAATACCCGGTTGGGACTTCGGTGCGGATTTTCGCATCGCGGTACAGCTTGATTGTCTCGAAGAAAAACACGGGATCGTCATCCTCAATCGAGGCGAGCAGCAAACCCTTGGCATCGTAAGGATTGCTCGGGTAAACAACTTTGATGCCTGGAGTGTGCGCCAGGTACGCCTCGGGGCTGTCGGCGTGCTGCTCGAGCATGCCCAGGCCACCACCGACGGGGAAACGCACAACGATTGGGCTTTTCCAGCGTCCGCGTGAACGATACCGGAACCTCGAGAAGTGGCTGTAAATCTGATCCATGGCGGGCATCATGAAGCCACCGAATTGGAATTCGACCACTGGGCGCATGCCGGTGGCGGCCATGCCGACGGCGGTTCCGGCAATACCAGATTCGGTCAGTGGGCAGTCAAAAACGCGATGCACTCCGTGCTTTTTTTGCAATCCGGTCGTGATGCGAAAGACACCGCCGAGGTTGCCGACATCCTCGCCGTACATGATCACGGTTGGGTCATGTTCGAGCGCGAGGTCCAGTGCGTCGGTGATGGCGGCGGCCATCGTCATGGTTTTCAGTTCGGTTTTTTCGGCCAGTTGCGTCATGCGTTCGCCTCCCGGATGCGAGCCTCGAGTTCGGCCTGCTGCGCGATCAGGTTCTGTCCCGGATTGACCATCGCGTACTCGAGCAGTGCCAGAGGGTTCGGCGCGGTGGCTTGATCGGCAGCCTCGAGTGCGGCGTTGAATTCAGATTCGATCTCG
>JAYURE010000650.1:0-10387 GCA_043756345.1 Deinococcales bacterium
GAACGGGTCGCAGAGGCCGTCTCGAGCATTGGTGTGGGCTTTATGTTCGCCCGCAATCACCACCCGGCGATGCGCCATGTCGCACCAGTTCGGGCCGAGTTGCGGGTGCGCACGGTTTTCAATCTTTTGGGGCCATTGACCAATCCGGCGGGCGCGAGCCATTCGTTGATCGGCGTTTACGATGCCAAACTCGTGCGCCCCATTGCCGAGGTCTTGCACGGTCTGGGCTCGAGGGCCGCGATGGTTGTCAACGGTTCTGGCTTGGACGAGTTGACCGTCTGCGGTCTCAGTCACATTGCCGAATTGCGCGATGGCAACGTGCGCGAGTACACGCTTGAGCCGGAACAGCTTGGTTTGGGACGGTACGAAGCCTCGAGTCTGGCCGGTGGCGATCCAAGTGAAAATGCGGTGATCACCCGTGAAATCCTGGCCGGTCGTGGCTCGAGTGCGCAGCGCGATGTCACCGCCTTAAATGCGGGTGCGGCCTTGTTCACGGCTGGCGCGGCAAGCTCGCTCGAGGCTGGGGTGCAACGGGCGCTCGAAATTCTGGCCTCTGGCCTAGGCTTACAAAAGCTCGAGGCGTATGCCGCTTTCACGCAACACGCTTGAACGATCCAACACTTGACCTTACTTTTCACCTTTCAACTTTGAACTTTCAACTTTGAACTTTGAACTTTCCACTTGCCTTTTTGTGTGTCCGAAATTGCCGTTGTTCTCCCGCTCGAGGGTCTACACTGACCCATGCGAATCCTCGCCATTGCCTTGGCCGCCGTGCTGACTCCCGCCCTGGTTGCTTGCGCCCCCACCGCTCAACAGGCCCCTCAACAGGCTGCGCAACCAACGACCCAACCGACTGCCCAGCAACCCGCACAGAAATCCGCCGCCCCAACCCGTGCGGTCAAAGCCACCGTCTCACTGGATGTCTTCCCGATCAAAAAGGGGGAATTCTGGGTGGTCAGCGCCTCGAGTGGTGATGATTCGGAAAGCAAAGAGTACACCTTGGAACTCGATGAAGGCCCGGAGGTTGAAACCGACAACGATGGGGCTCCGATCATGCTGGCGAGTGCCACGGCTGGGGACACCTTCGCGGATCTGGCGTTCTACCCGGACGATGCGTTCTTGTTCGTCAAGATTCCGCTCGAGGTCAAACGCGATGCCAGCAAAGCCAAAAGCATCTTCTGCTTCTTTGATGGACTCGAGGCGGGCAAGGCTCGGGCCAAAGGTCAATCGTTTTTTGGCACGATCACCGAGTTGAATCAGGCCAAAGACCGTTCGTCATTCGGGGAATGCGTGCTTTCTAAGAAGCGATGAGCAGTGGGCGATGAGCAGTGAGGTACAGCAAAAACTCGAGCTTGACCGGCTCGAGTTTTCAATGTTCCCTACTCTCTACTTGCTGGCTTCAATCAACTGCAAGAACCTGGCCCGAGACGCGGCTGGCACGTCCGCACCAGAGGTGACTCGAGGCCGATCACGGCTGGCGAAACTGATCAGCAATCCCGCCTGAGCGCCCTGATTGCCCAATTTGATTTTGCCATCCTGGGATTTGAACTTGTAATTGCCGTACAAGAACGCCTCTTTGCGTGCGCCATCGACCACCATCGCGTTCGCGGAAAGAAGCGGACTGACGGCCTTAACGCCACCGATACCAACCATCACGTCCGCATCTGGGTACACGACTGCCGAGCCACTCGAGAGGCCCGTCACGAACTCATCGCTGAGCGTCAATGGACCCGCAATCTCCATGCGATCCGTTTTGATCTGGTAATTCAATTTCGCGGTGCGCACGTTCTGTCCACCCTTTGTTTTGATCGTCGCGGTTGTGGCCCGGACGTACTCGCCCGGTTTGAACTCGAGGTATTTCGCATCGATGATCACGCCATGCTTGCTGTCATTGACGACACCGCCCTGCGGCAAGGTCTGTGATTGGTCCGCATTGATGACCTGATCGCCATACGGTTTGACCGAAATTTGCGCCTGTGCCAACACAACAGATACAAACGTTGTAACCAAAGCAAAGCTCGAGATGAGAAGTCGTTTCATGCCCGGATTGTACGGTTTGCTGGCGGTGAGGACGGTGTGGAATCGGCCAAAAGGCTTTGAGCCGCGCCAATAGAGTCCAATTGAACCCAGACCCATGACTCGAGGCCTATGACTTCAGACCGAGTTCAAGCCAACTTCAATCCTGATCGTCACAAACGGGTAAACAGCCTCAAAGCTCGAGGTTTTTCGCGTTCCTCACCGCTCATTGCCCATCGCTGTTTCACCCGTGCCACTCGAGTCAATTGTCATCTCACTCACCGCATTTCAATCCTGGACGCGCAAAATGGTGTACACTCGTGCACAGAGCACGTGCAGGAGCAGCAAACACGATGCTCGAGCCACAAAAACTCCCCCTAGGACCAGATCGAATGGAATTTTTAACCTTCAAAACCTTGATCGAAGACTTCCTGGACGTGATTCCTGAGGAATTCATGACCGGCTTGCAGGGTGTTCACGTCTTCGAGATGACCAAACGCGATCCGAATAACACGCGACTGGTGCGCATGGGTGAGTACACCGATCCCGGGCCGGACTCGGTACTGGACTTTTCCGTGCATTTGGGACGGCATGTGGCGATTTATTACGGCAGTTTTCTCGAGGTTGCCCGCAACAACCCCGAGTTCGATTGGGAATTTCAGGCGTGGGATACGTTGACGCACGAATTGCAGCATCACAACGAAAGCAAGGCCGGGGAGGTCACTCTGATCGAGTGGGACCGGCGAGCACTCGAGGCGTTCCGGCGCAACCGGAGCATCGAACCATGGTGGGGGGAGGGATCATGAAGGAATTGTTGAGCACGAAATTAAGTCAGGTGAAATTGGGTCAGGTGAAATTCAATCAAGTGATGTTGAATCGGTTGACGCTCAATCAGGTCACGATGGGCTTGGCGTTCGCGTTGGCATTGGTGGCGATTGTCTCGAGTATTTTGATTGCGCCGCGTTCCAACGAGCAGGTGGTTGAGTTGACGCCGTTGCAACCCGCGCAGGAGTTGCAGGCGAGCATCAATCCAGCACAATCAACAACCAGTGTCGCCTCGAGCAACGAGGTGCGTGAACCGGCATCACTCGAGGGTCAGACGAGCGTGGTTGAATCGACGGTTCAGGAATCAGCAGTTCAGGAATCCACGCTTCAAGAATTGCCTATCGTTGAACAGGCCGCAACCTCGAGCACGACTGAGCAGGCTGCGAGCAACGTTCCAGGAACCATTCCAACCCGCAGCACCGAGAAGATCTCAGAAACCCCGTACCTCGAGCAAGGCGTGGCAGGCAAACCAGCCTCGAGCGCAACATCAGCGATCACCGAAACCTCGCGTGTAAGCACAGCGCGAACCGAAATTGCCCGCAAAACCGTGACCCGTTCGAGCTTGCCATTGCGCCGCGATTCTGGATCGATCAGCGTGCAGGCCGGGGCTTTTAAGAGCCTCGAGAATGCGCAGAAGTTGACCTCACGTTTGCAGGCCGCTGGTATCCGGGCCGGTGTCGAGAAGGGCAAGACCATGTACCGCGTGTTGGTTGGACCTTACAGCAGCGAATCCGATGCGCGTGCCGCCGCTCGAGGCGTGTTGCCGCTCGCACAATAAAAACTTGCACAGTAAAAATCCGTTCTGAATTTCAAGGCTCGAGTGCGTGATGCTCGAGCCTTTTTCATGCTTCGTTCTGGCGCGAGGCGATCACGTAACCGCCGATGCTCAAGCTCGAGAAGATCACGACGAGTGTGATCATCAATGTGGGCAGGCCGAATGGAATCAGCAATGCGCCAGAAAGTGTGGTGATGATGGGTCGCGCAGTGTTGCCGATAAAAAAGCGCACGCTGTTCGCACGTCCACGAAATTCTTCCGGCACAACTCGAGCGAACAACGCGGGCCAGTAGGCGCTGATCGTGGCAACGCTGATGCCTTGCAGAGCGCAACCGATTAGTGCCACAGCAATGTTCGGCGCGAGCACCACGATCACCATGCCCATCATCGGGCCGAGACAACCGAGCAAAATCCAACGTTGCACGCTGCGGGTCGCGGGCATCAACCTCGAGCCAATCCAGATGGAACCGAGCGTCTCGAGCAGGATCACGACGGTATCGAACGCACCCAGCCCGAGCGCCCCAGCATCGGAGCCGAGCCAACTCGGGAATGCGATTCCTTTGGTGAGTGCATCACTGACCCGAGGCAGGAACAATCCGCCATACGCCTCGAACAATCCGTTGACGCTCGAGATGCCGATCATGGTTCCCCAGATGATCGGTTTGGAGGCGACGAATGCCCAACCGGATCGGACTTGTTGCCACCAATCGGCGAAGACGTTGGCTCGAGATGGTTCGGGTTTGAGTTGCGTTGGAAATCGGACCAGCAGGTACGCACCCGCAACGATCAGGAAACTGAACGCATCGACGTACAGCACATTCACAGCGCCGATGCTGGCGATCAAAAATCCGGCCAGTGCGGGCGCGAGCAATTCGGCACTCATCCAGGTCAGGTTGAAGAGGGCCTGCACCTGATGCGAATGCTCGAGTGGCGCGAACGATGGCAGGCTAGCGCTGAGCGCCGGTTGTGGCACGCTACCAAGCACGCCAATCAGAAAGCAGACGATCACGAACACAATGGCTGGGCTCGAGGTCAGGGCGGGCAGGAAGATCGTCAGCAGGGCCAAGAGAAGGTTGACCGTGACCAACGTGCGGCGACGGTCCCAACGGTCCAAGAACGATCCCAGTCCAATCGTGCCGAGCATCGCGCCAATGCCTCGAGCGGCGAGCACAGCGCCCGCCAACCACGGTGCCTCGGGAGCGCGGCGGTACAAGAGCCAAGCGAGCGCCCAGAAGCTCAGGCCGCTGCCGAGGGCGTTGATGGTTTCGGCAATCCAGACGGTGCGGATTCGGGAATCAGAAAGCAATGACCACATGGTTCACCTCGAGTGAGCAGACGAAAAACCTCGACCGGAGCGTTCAGGTCCGGTCAGCGTCTCGAGGTGGGGTTCAGGAGTTGGTCATGTCAGTTTGAGGATCCAGTTAGGGTTCGCGGCGGTAATTGGTGCGTCCACCGATCAGGCGGAAACCGATCTTTTCATAACATGCTTGGGCGGCATCGTCACCGGCAGACAACCAAACTGCACTGCCACCAACTTGAAAGTGCGCCTCGCACAACGCGCTTGAGACGGACGCGGCAACACCGTGACGGCGCAATTCGGGCAGCGTGGCAACCCCGGCGAGTTCAGCGATGCCATCAATCTCGAGGGTCATGCCCGCACCTGCCGGTTGCCCAGAAAGTGTGGCGAGCGCATTGCGCCGACCGTGGTTCATGCTCGCTCGACGTGAGGCGATCTCGTCCTCTGAGGGGCCGTGATCTCCACCCGATCCGAAGCCTCGAGCCTGAATGGTCATCATCGTGGCAATGTCGGAATCAGGGTCACTCGGCTCGAGAAACCGCACAGAAACGTTCGGTACGAGAAACGGTTTAAAACTGCCCGGATCGACCAGCATCACCGGATCGGTCGATTCATGCGCAAACCCGGCAGCCTCGAGCACGTTTGCAAGGTTCGGCCAGAGTTCAGCAGTGAATTCAAAACGTGGCATTCTATCCGACGCTTTGAAGGCCACAAACAACGGCTCGAGGTTTGATTGCGCAATTTCGGCATCGTTCGCACCCTCGAGCGGCACGGCGTAATTGAAATTTGGGAAGCCATCTTCCGGGTTCAGAAGCAGGCGAAAGCAACCGACATTGATGACGTTGCGACCCAATGCAACCGCCGCATTGTTGGAATCCTCAAGACTCTTTAGCAACTCGAGGCTCATGCCGCTGTCAGTTTAAGCAGCGCCTCGCCGCCCTGCTTAAGCACATCATCAGCGAGTTCAAAACCCAAATCTTCAGCCTCGTCGGGATCGCCTTCGATGCTGGCACGAATCACTTGCGAACCGTCCGGTGCGGCGACACAACCCTCGAGCGTCAAGGTTCCGTCTTCACCGATCACGGCGAGCGCACCGATGGGGGCACGCAAGTTACCGCCCAGACCTTCGAGGAAGGCACGCTCTGCGGTCACACGGTCGTCACTGACGCGGTGGTGAATGCTGTAGGCGCACTCGAGGCCGAGTGAATCTTCAGAACGCACCTCGAGCGCAATCGCGCCCTGACCCGGTGCGGGCAAAATCACATCCGGCGCGATCAGTTCATCAATGCGGTTGCGCAACTCGGCCCGCAAGAGGTCCGAACCGGACATCAGCACGGCATCGCAACCCGAAACCAACGCCTCGAGCCGATCATCCAAGTCACCCTCGAGCAACCGCACGATCAAATCTGGCCTGAAATTCTTGACCAAAGCCAAACGCAACGCGCCAGTCAAACCAATCGTCGAACCATCCGGCAGTGTCGCCAAGGACTTGCACCCGGCCCGACCGACCAGCGCGACCCGCGCCTCGAGCCTGCGCGGAATGCTCGCCAATTCCAAGCCTTCAGCCTGCACGACCGGGAATTCCTCGAGCGAATGGACCGCAATGTTGATGCGTTCCTCGGTCAAGGCACGCTCGAGATCATCGCTGCCTGCGAGACCGCCACCTTTGGCGGTGATTGTGGACAGTCGGAAATCCGTCTCCGGCCATTCTTCTTTGAGTCGGGCGACCACCGAGCGAGCCTCTGCCAGGGCGACCGTGCTACCGCGAGTACCAACGACAATTTGACGCTTCATGCCGCACGAGTATACGTGATTGCGAGCGTTCTCGAGTACTAACCGGGAAACCCTGAGTGAAAGCCAAGTTCAAAGTGGAAAGTGCCAAGTGAAAAGTAACATCAAAACCTCAAGCCGGGAGTCTGGTTTAGGGACTTTCCACTTTCCACCTTTCACTTTTTACTGCCCTTTTTCTGCCGTTAATCGCTCGAGGTGCGACGGATGTTGATCACGCTGGCGAACGCAACCAGGGTGAACAATCCGGTCAGCAAGGCCACACCATCCATGTGCAATGCCTGCACGAATGGTCCACCGAGCAGGCTGCCACCGATCAGGTTTCCGCCCGCAAGGAAGATGCTGTAGAGACCGACGACCACGCCGCGATCCTCGGGGAAGTCCTGGGAGATGTCGGCCAGGTACGCGAGGGCAACGGGTGTGAAGCTCGCCTGGAAAAACGCGCCGACCAACAAGACCAAGAACCAACCTCGAGCCTCGCCGACGAACGGCAACGGCACACGCCAATCAAAGCCGAGTTCTGGATGGTTGAGCAAAAACAGACAGACGGCAATGATCATCAGGCCCGCGCCAGCCTGCAACATCACGGTTGATTTGCGACCAGCGTTCGGTCTCGAGCCGAAGAAAAGGCCAGCCAGGAACGCCACCGCAAACGATCCGAGGACGAGCGAAATGCCCGGACCATCCAAAGATGCGACCAGCGTTTGACCAGGAACCGGCAGGGCCAGATTTCCCGGTTTGCCCTGATACAACTGCGGTTGCACGTGAACCAACCACAAGCCGATCACGCCGGTCGCGGCGAACCAGGCGGGCATGAAACGCAAAATCCGGCGGTTGGACAAGGCTCGAGCGTAATCGGACCAAGTGCGGCGACGCTGCACGCGCAACCCAATCTGTGGCAGGAACAACGCGAAGACGAGCGCACCAAGCACGTACAAAACCGCGAGCGCCGCGAAACTGCCAGTGCCGAACGCATCCCAAACTCGAGGGCCAAGGACCGTGCCGCCAATGGCAACGCCAACCAGCGTCATGACCTCGAATAAACCCATGATCCGAGATCGGTACTTGCTGCCATCGGTCAGATCGGACAGGTAGCCGAGTGTGGCAGGAATCGCACCGCCCGCACTAACACCCTCGAGCACTCGAATGGCGAACAGAATCGTGACGGTTGAAGCCAGCGGATAGAGCACCAACGCGACCGCACCGAGCAATGGCGCGAGCACCAGGAAAATCTTGCGCCCGTAACGATCCGAAAGCGCCCCAAAGACCGGCGCAAGCAGCAGTTCGGTGGCGTAATACCCGGCGGCGACCCAAGCGATACCAGCGCCCTGTGCGCCCAACGAATTCAAGTACAGGCCAAGGCTCGAGAGTGCCAAACCTCCCGCCAATCGCAACAGCAACGTGCCCGCAAGCACCGCAATTGAGGCGCGAACCACGAAATCGCTCGGCAAAGCCTGCGGGTTCGAGTTGCTGGGATTCGGTGTGTTTTGAGGAGGTTGTGAGGTCGTCATGGTCGGCTCGGGGCGAAGATCATCTTACCCCAAGGGAATTTGAGCGGAATGGTCATCACTGCCAGTCATTGAGCGGTACGGCCTCGCCACCTTCAACACGCACAATCGGCCTCGAGTAATTTGCACCAAACGTAATCTCGAGCGTTGCCCGGTCGAACGAATTTGGACCGATGAGATGCTTGCGCACGAAGTAACCGCCACCCTCATTGTTGGAGATGTCACCAGATTTCGTCATGCGAACCTCGATAATCTCGCCGCGCTTTGAGGTTTTGACGCGCACCCGAAAAGCGTTCTGACCCTCGAGTTTGACGAAGTTGGGACCGGTTTCGGCAGGTTTGCGTTTCCAGAACATGACTGATCTTAAGCCGAGGACGGCCAGGAATTTGCGAGATGCGAAACGATGTGCTGGGAAACCATGCAATCGCCGCCTTGAAAATCTGGAGTTCCAATTGTGCTGCTGGCGAGGGCGAACATGGAGTTCGCCCCTACGAGAAAACATGTTTTGTAGGGGCGAACCCTGTGTTCGCCCTCGAAGCGAGGGTTACTTCAAGCCCATTTTCAAACCAATTCCGACTTTGCAATTCCCCTGAAACGATCCGCCTCTCCCCTACGGTTTCAAAATGGCGGTCGCCACACGCCAGACGATCTCGGGCAATTGCTCAAAGGTGTACTTGCTGTTCGCACGCTCGAGCCATTGATGGTAATCGCGGCCCCACGGTCCAATGTTGATCGTTGGGACACCCAAAGTCGCGTTGTGAATCCTGGCTTGAGGCGCGGGCGTGTTGGCATTGACCATCTCGAGGTCGTGCGTGCTGGCCTTACCGAACCAACTCATGTCGGAGATGCCCGCGAAGAATTGGCGTTCGCAAATGCTGATGTTTAACTCCGTCTGTGCGATCTCGAGGGTTCGACGAATCAGGCTACGTAACCGGTCATCCTCAAGCAGCACTGCCGGGTAATGAAGCGATCCAAAACCGAGCACAACGGCCGGACCGATCAGTTCAGATTGCGCCCAAACGAAATCGGTCAGTCGGGCGGCGATGGTTGGGGCATCTAGGCGCGGATCGAGGGTTGCGGTGAACGCCTCGAGTCGCGCCGCAAAATCTGGGTGACGTTCGGCGGCTTTCACGGTCAATTCGGCGAAGGTCAGGGTGAAGGCTTGAACCTCGAGCGTGGCGGACGGAGCACCCCAGGCTCGGGCGCGACCACGCAAGGTCTCGAGCGATTGATCGAGCGCGGTTTGTGTTTGCTCGCGGAATTCCTCGAGCACTTTTGCCGCAGGTTTGCCGTGCGTCAGGACGTTCCAGCAGGCCCAAGCTCGGGCGGGCGTGGTCACATCGTAATGCGTTTTCAGATCGCCCTGCTTTAAGGAGGTCGGAGGCGGTGCGCTCTCGCCGTGCGCATGATCGGCGAGGGCCGGATTGCATTCGATGCGGGTCACGATTTCGGAGAGCAAAAAATTCGGGTTGATCCCGGTCAGCGGATAACCGGCGTGCGTGTCGATCCCAGCCACATACGCCGAGACGAGCAGCTTGCCGACGCTGCCGTAATAGACAGCCTGCCCTTCGCTGCCATCGCCAGTATCGCCAGTGGCATCCAAGTTGATGACGCAATCAATCTCGAGCCCAAACTCTTGCGTCAATCCCTCAAGTTGAGAAATTGCGCCTCGAGCACCGTGCGATTGAACCTCTTCATCGGCGACTGCGAGAAAAATCAGATTGCCATTTCGTTCCTCGAGATTTGCGAATCGGTACAGCGCGACCAACCCGGCGGCCAGACCAGATTTCATGTCCAGCAAGCCGCGACCCGGCATGAATTCTCCAGATTCGAGGTCACGCAAGGCCAGAAGTTCGGATTGGCTTCGCGCATTTTCGCGCAAATCAGCGATCAATTTTTCGCGCAAGATTTCCGGCTCGAACGCCCACGGCTCGAGCGGGCCATAATTGGCGGCACTGACGACATCGAAGTGCCCAGTCAGAACCACAGTACGTGAACCCGTGCCGCTAACCAAGGCGAGCACATTGGAACGCTCGAACGGATCGTTCGCTATTCGGGAGACTCGAGCATGATCTGGGTGCGTTTGAAAGTAACGTTCTCGAGTGATGATCTCGTGCAATTTTTTGGAGAAACTGCGTTCACCATCCGAATTGCTGACGCTCGCGTGACGTGTCATCT
>JAYURE010000651.1:0-3634 GCA_043756345.1 Deinococcales bacterium
GAGTCGATTCCAGTCGTAAACGCACTTTTTTATGGGTTGCGTCGAGACGTATCCCATTCTGCGGCTGCACCCAACAATAAACCTGTCACGCATGACCAAGCCAAAGCGGGCTAGACTGAGAAACAGCAATGGCTGACGAGCCGAAAGTGATTCCCCTCGAAACTGCCGAGCCGAAAAGCCCGGTCGCGTTAAAACCGATGCCGGAACCAGCCAAATCGGACGCTCGAGGCACCACGCTCGGGGCGCGGTTTGTGCTGCGCGAACCGCTCGGCGAGGGTGGCATGGCCGTGGTTTGGCGAGCGTTTGATTCGCACCTCAAACGTGACGTGGCCCTGAAACTGCTGCATGAACACGTCCTGCCGATTGACCGTGAACGTTTCGGGCGCGAGATTCGCACGCTCGCCAGACTCTCGCATCCCGGCGTGATCACGATTTTTGACTTGGGTGGCGACGGCAACCGAACGTTCTTCACCATGGAATTGCTTGAAGGCGGCCCGATCTCGAACCTTGGCCCAATCGAGGACACGCCTGAAGACCTCGAGCGATTCTTGCAGGTTGGAATTTCTGCCGCTCGAGCGTTGGCACACATTCACTTGCAAGGAATGGTTCACCGTGATTTGACGCCGCGCAATATTTTGCTCGATGCCAATTTCGTGCCCCGAATCATGGACTTCGGCTTGGTCTATGTCAGCGATGCCACAAGGGATTTGACCCGAACCGGATACACCGCCGGAACCCCGCAATACATGGCCCCAGAACAGGCTCGAGGCGGCGTGGTTGGTGCGGCCAGCGATGTCTACGCTTTCGGTGCCGTATTGTACCGCACCGCCTCTGGTCGTGCCCCATTCGAGGCGGACAACGATCAAGGCATTTTGTATCAACACGTTTACGAAAAAGCCCCAAGCCTCGAGTCATTGAATCCCGCCGTGCCAAAGGCTTTAAGCGAAACGATTGCCGAATTCCTCGAGAAGAAATCCGTAGACCGCCCAATTGATGCGGCCCTGACGCTCGAAGGTGCGCTTGAAGATGTCCGCCGCCTGCACATTCCGGGTCAGCACCGAGGCGGACGTGCCCGCGCCGGAGCGTACCCGCACGGCCCGAACAAACCCAACAAACTCGAGTTGGTCTGGGAGGCGCAACTGCCCGGAGAGGTCGCATGGCCCGCCGCAATCACCGCAAATCGGGATGTCCTCGCAGTCGGAACGCGATCAGGAAATTTGTGCCTGCTCGAGATTGGGTCCGGCATCCGTTACGCCGACCTGCCCGCAGGAGATGAAGTCACTGCGCCCGCCACTTTTGACGGTGACACGGTTGTTTATGCCGCCTGGGATGGTCTGGTGCGCCTGGTCGATTGGCGAACCGGTGTGACCCGCTGGACGCACAAAACCCGTTCCGAAATCACCGCCGCCCCGACCCGCTGGGCTGATCACTGGCTGATCGCCTCCCGAGATGGCCACCTGCACGCCTTGACGCAGGCTGGCAAGCTCGAATGGGCATACCGGGCTGGAAGTCCCATCGCAGGCAGTCCGGCCCTCTGGGGTGGCCTGTGCTTCATCGCCGACGAGGAAGGCTGGGTTCACGCCCTCGAACCTCGCGCCGGAAAACTCGCCTGGAAAGTCAAACTCGGCAGCGTCCACGCCTCGCTCGCAGTGGCAAGACACCCTCGAATTCCAACCGATGCCATCCTGATCGCCCCAACTTGGACCGGCGAGGTTCACGCCCTGCACTTGACCCCAGGCGAGCACGGCTTGCGCCCCAACGACGAACCGTTGTGGACCTACGATCTCGAGGGTGAGATCTGGTCCAGTCCCGCAGTTCTTGGACCGGCACTGGTAGGCACCGGACAGGGCAACATCGGCAGCAGCGTGATCTTGGGGTCGTGGTCCAACACCATCCTGTCCCTCAACCTCGAGACCGGCGACGACCGTTGGAGCCTGAAAATGCAGGACCGCGTGACCGGATCGCCGATCACCTCCAAAGGCACGGTTTATGTCACCTCAGAGGCCGGTGAAGTCGTTGCTGTTCGTGCCAAGGATGGACTCGAACTCTGGCGCGACGACATGGGCATCAGCATTCAAGGCACACCACTCGCAGTCGATGGACGTTTGATCGTGGCGAGTTTGGATGGCCGGATTCGCAGCTATCGATAACGCTCGAGATTCCAGGTCTTGAGCAGGTTACGGTCTGAAATCTGACCCGACACGAACCGTCAAATCCGCGCCAGTCACACCATCGCTCGAGATGCTGGCCTCGCCCAAACCGAGGGCTTGACGCACCACCAACGCTTCGGGCAGGTTCGAGCCTTGAATCAAAGTTTTTTCTGGATTGCCAGTCGTGATGTTAGAAATCCAAACGTTCCTGAAACCCTGAGCCTGAAGTTTTTCTCGGGCGGCACGGGCCAAACCTTTGATCCGGGTCGTGTTCAAGACGGCAACACTCAACTTGTGCGCATCACGAACGGCGGCTCGAGCTTTACTCTGAAACTGCTGCGAGACCATGCCACGAATCTCGCCAGGATTCGGAACCCAGTACGACACGCCGTACAACAATCCGAAATTTCCCGGCAGCATCAACGTATCCGTCCGAGGTTTTGAGGCCAAAAATCCGAGCGTTGCGCCCGCCTGATCTCGAGTTAAATTGGTGCGCGTGTTGCGTTCGATCACCGCAACGATGGCCGGAATTTTCAACAAGGTTGTCGGTTCACGCAGTTTCTCCAGCAACGCCCGATAAAAACCCTGCTGACGTTTGACGCGCCCGATATCCCCCAAGTTGTCATGCCGAAAACGCA
This sequence comes from Deinococcales bacterium, assembly GCA_043756345.1. Taxonomy (GTDB): domain Bacteria; phylum Deinococcota; class Deinococci; order Deinococcales; family JAAFIG01; genus JANOWZ01. The sequence continues at coordinate 2,789 of JAYURE010000651.1, forward strand.
AGAAACCCTCGAGTTGAGTGCCCGTCAAATGCTGCTGACCAGGTTTGAGGTCAATGAATAGTTTCGCCGCCGTGTCCGTGTACTGCATCCGTTGCGGTACGTTCAAATCGATCCCACCGAGCGCATCGACCAATTCTCGAGCACCATCCAAAGACACCAGCAAATACCCATCAATCGGGACATCCAACAACCTCGAGACGGCATCGACCATGGCATCCGGCCCGTAAATCGGCAGCGCAGAATTGATCTTGTCACGGCTGGTGAATCCCGGCGTGTACTTCGTATCTCGAGGAACGTTCAGAAGTTTGAGCGCCTTCTGTTCCGGGTTGAGTTGCGCCACGATCATCGTGTCGGTCAGGCCGGTGAAATCCTCTTTGGCGCGTTGATGGTAGCCGGAATAGTTGTGGCTCACGCCAGCGATCAAAACGGTCACGGGGGCTTTGGGTGCGATTGGCAATGCGGCGAACCTCGAGATAAAAGGCAGCGCGGGCGCGAGGAAAACAGCGAAGCCCGCGATTGCCAGAAGCAAAACGATTCCAAACAGGCTGCGTTTGATACCGCGTCTCGGTGCTCGAGCGCGTCTGATCGGAACGGTTTTCGGTTTTTTTCGGCCCAAAGTCGTCATTGTTCACATCTTAGCCCGAGTTCAATGTGAGGCGACACACGTGAAGCTCAACGAATGCTCATTCGCGGATTTAGAAAAATGGCTCGAGGTTTTTAGAGACGCCCCGCCTCAATGATGCTCGAGAGAAAGGCTCGGGTCCGATCTTTTTGCGGATCACCAAAAATTTGTTCGGGCGGACCTTCCTCGTGAACCACGCCCTCGTACAAAAAGCAAACCTTGCT
>JAYURE010000652.1:0-3626 GCA_043756345.1 Deinococcales bacterium
CGAGCTCGAGGTGATCTTGCAGGCGTTCACCGACGGCGGAGAACAATTCTTCAAACACCCAGGGCAGCGTCACCAAACTTGGGCCAGTGTCAAAACGAAAGCCAGAATCCTCGAGCAAGTTCAGTTTTCCACCGGGGCGTTCAAGTTTCTCCAAAACCGTGACGCGATGGCCTTTGGCGGCCAAACGGATTGCGGCGGCCAACCCACCGACGCCCGCGCCGATCACGATCACATCTCGGGTTTCAGACATCTCGAGCCTTACCGGAATGGGTTGGTGTGCGCGATTCTCGCAGGTCGTAACTTCGGCCCTTCCAACTGACCGTGCCGCGCTTGTACCGGTGCCAGGATTCCAAACCCACAACCGCCCAGACGAGAATTGCCAGAGGATGCAGCAGGCCCAGACCGCTCGGATAATGGCTGGCCCGATCACTGAGGGTGCGTGGTATCAGGCTCAAAAGTACAGCGAATGCGGGCTCGAGGCCGGGCTGCAAGACCAACCAAATCCAAGGCGCAACGAACAAGATCAGGTTCATCAGCATGACCGCCGTGAACGCCAAACGGCTCGCGCCAAACGCCGGAAAAACATTCTTGGTGTACCCCTCGAATGCCTCGCTGACCGACGTGTACATGCGGGTGCGTATCACTCCGGCGGCATTGAAAAGCTGAAACCGACCTCGAGCATTTTTGACATTACGGGCTAACGCCATGTCCTCGATCACGCTCGAGGCGACGCCGGTGTGACCACCGATTCGGTTGTACATTTCGCGTTTGAAGGCGAGGCACTGACCGTTCGCGGCCACCGCAATCGGGAAGTGTTTGGCGGGCACGAGCGCCAACGGCAAGAATGCTATCAGGCTCCACTGTTGCAAGGGTTGCAGCAAACTCGAGAGTGGGTCGGTGCATTCTTGTTCCGGCCAGGCGCACAGGGCATCCGCTTTGGTTGCGGCGAAGGCGTTGACGATCAGGCTCACACCTTCTGGCGACCAGAGCGTGTCGGCATCGGTGAAGATCAACAGTTCTCCACTCGCAGCCCTCGAGAGTTGCTGACAGGCGTGCGGCTTGCCCAGCCAACCACGCGGTAAATCGGCCCCCTCGAGTGGTAACAACCGGGAATCGAGCCCGGCATATTTGCGAATTGTTCTGAGTGTGCCATCGTCTGAATGGTCATCCAAAACGATGATCTCGAGGTTTGCGTAATCCTGTGCGATCAGGCTCGGCAGCAGTAGCTCGAGGTTGATGGCCTCGTTGCGGGCGGGCACGAGCAGGCTCACTTTGGGTTGATGGGCGCTCGAGTCGTTGCGGATTTCACGCAAGTTGCGCCAGGCTCGAGCATTCAGCACCGCGTAGACGGCCATGCCCGCCAGGGTCAAGGTCAGTGGGCTCATGCGTTCGGTCTCGCCGGTTGCAGTGCGGCCCGTACTGCGGCACGCAGCGCATCCCAACCCTCCTGGGCACTCGGCAAGCCACGCAACGCACTGGTGTACCCCTCGAGCCGTTCCTGCGTCACATCCTCTTGAAGTTGGTCCGCCTCGAGCGTTAAATCCTCGCGCAATTTGTTGGTCAGGTCGCGCAACGTTTCTATACCCGTCACAAGCCTCGCTGGACCGACCCGAACGAACGCATCCGGTCGTGCCTGACCACGATGCTCGAGCCGCCACGAAACCGCCCTGACGCGCACAGCCTGAGTTCCCATGGCCTGCGAGTCTTTGGCGGTGGCGATGGCCAAGCTTGCCATGCCAGGTTGATACGGAAGCGGACGCAAGTTCGGCGGTACAATTCGCGCCGACGGAAAGATGAACAAACCGGCTGGTTGGCTCGTCTCGAGCAGTTCGCGTTTGGAATAACGCAGCATCTCACGCACGCTGCCGGTATCGGACGGGGTGAAACCGAAGCCGCCCGCGAAACGCAAAAAGGCGTACTTGCGCAATTCATGCTCGAGCATCGCCACACGAAAATTCAAGCCTAAATGTTGCGCCAGACAGACGCCCAAATATCCGTCCCACCACGAGACGTGCGTCGCATGAAACAGGGTCGCAACCGGTTCGGAATCTCGAGCCTCGACCTGTACATTCACCGCGCCAACATGACCACGCAAACTCCATTGCGTGTACCCCTGCACGAGCGGGGTGAAGAGCGAATGGTCCTGTGCCTCAATCATAGGGCCTCGATCATTTGCGCCCTAAGGCACTCGAGAGCAGTGGAGACTCGAGCAAGATTTTCAGCGCGGGCACGGCGAACACGCCCATGGCAACAAATCCGGCCAGACCGACCACCGGCTGCCCCCACCAGAAGACATTGACGATGCTTGAGCCGAACCAGGTCCAGGCATACGAGAGCACGGGCAGGATGGCGAACCAAGTGAGGCGAGAATCAACGGCAGTGGAAAGTGGAAGCGCGAATGGCTTGTCAGCGATCCCGCCCGCCAGGTGCACGCCTGGGATCAAGACAGGTGCTGTCTTGTGAGCAAGAAGGTGAAAAGTGGAAAAAGTAACCCTCGAGCCTTGACTTTCCTCTTTCCTCTTTAATCTTTTCTCTTCCTTTATCTGTTCATCAGACACCAACATCGTCAGTCTCGAGAACGCCGCGAACAAAATCAAAGCTGTCAACAACCAACCCAAGTAATTCTCGAGCGGAATCCCAACGTACTCGCCCTGACGCGCCCACGTCCACAGGCCAGAGCGCACCATTTGCGGATCGAGAAAGACATCCCAAGCGGTCAGCGCGAGTGCCGATATCAAAATCACGGAAGGTTTAGGCCAGCGTCTGGGCACGATCAATTTGGCGACACTGAGGGCATTCCAGGCCATCATTTGCCAACACAACGGCACCAGCAAGGGAACGCCCGCCAAACCTGGACCCAACTTGCTCGAGTACGAATACCAGCCATACGGAAAACCAGTCTGAACCGAAAGCATCTCGAGGCTGCCCGCGATGAAAAAACACAATACGAGCATCAGCACAGCCGCTCGAGCGCCCTGCGAAACATACAAATGCGAGAACGCAAAGGCGGTGCTGGTCACAACAATAAACAAAGTGCCCGCCATCTCGAGGTCTTTGGGCAAGAGCGAATAAATCGGTTGGGCAATCAAATGCACCACGAACAACACCCAAACCAGACCCTCGAGTTTGCCCTCGAGCCGGTTCGTCTGTGCTTGCATCACCGTCATGGGTTCAGGATAGTCCATGCGGGCAGTGGGGTTATCAATGCAGGGCACAAAAGTCTCGAGCATGGCGGTCTCGGGAATCACTCCGGTTGACGGGTTGCAGCGACGATACCTTCCGGTCAAGCTCGAGTTCATCAACCGGGCGGTATAACCTAAGCATGACCCTGGTTGCACTGACGCAATCGCTCGGACGGCTCGAAAACCTCGAATCGAGCCTCTGTGCCCATGGTCTGACGGTGCTGCGAATACCACTGGTGCGGACTGTACCGCTGCCTGTGAGCATCGAGGCGTTAAACGCTTGCTCATGGTGGTTGATCTCGAGCACGGCCACCGTCGAGGCGCTTGAGACGCTTGGTGCAGATTTCGTGGCGCGTCGTTTCGGTGCGGTCGGACGGGCCACCGCCAACGCGATTCGTGCCGCCGGTGGTGAGGTTGGACTGATCGCGCCGGAAGGAAACGCAA
>JAYURE010000653.1:0-3624 GCA_043756345.1 Deinococcales bacterium
CTGGATGCCCCGCGTGGATTCGAACCACGATTGACGGATCCAAAGACCGGAGTCCTGCCATTAGACGATGCCCCATCAGCCTCGTCATGCCCAAAACCAACTGGGCAGGTTGCAGTGTACCTAAGGAAGCCCGAACGGTCAAGGAAAAACCAGCCGTGCAACCAGCATTGCTGCGGACCCGAGTCAAAATAACCGTTCTGAAATGAGGTTATTCAACCGGACTTGGTTGGAACTCGAGCCAGAATGAACCAAGCACCAACCGCACCAAGTGCAAGCACACCAACCTGCCCATAGATCGTCTGTAAGGTCCAAGCACTCAAGAGCACCGCAACCGACAACATGCTCACAGAAATCAGCTTGGCTCGAGCGGGCATACCCTTGCCATCACGGAAATCTCGCACCAACGGCCCAACGGTTGGTAGGGCCAGCAACCAATTCAACCAGCGTTCAGATCCACGCGCAAAACACCAAGCAGCGATGATGAAAAAAACGGTGCTCGGCATCACCGGAACAAATGCACCAATGAATCCGAGCGCCACGAAGAAAAAGCCCACACCGATCCAAAACCAACGCAATGGAGCTGCAATGCTCGAGGAACTTGCGGTGCTCGACGCATTTGGATTCACAGGCTGTCTCGGATTGCTCATGGCTAATCACTCTACACAATACCCCGAGTCAGTCACCTTGGCGTGCCAAAATCCATCGTCCAATACACCTTGTAGGTGTTCTCACCCGCACCATCAATCCGACCCAAACCCATCTGTGTGAATTCGGCATTCATCAACACGGCGCAATGACCAGCGCTGCCGATCCAACCTTCAACTGCCCGCTCGAGGGTCGGCTGACCGGCCGCGATGTTCTCACCAATCATGCGCCAAACGTACCCGACCTTTTCGAGTCGTTTTTGCAGGGTTACACCACTCGGGCTGGCGTGCGCGAAATAGTTTCTTTGTTTCATGTCGGTTGAATGGTTGCGGGCAGCACCCTCGAGTTTGAGGTTCCAACCCACGGGTTTGGCAGCCGCAAAGTAACCTTCGTTGAGCTTGTCGTCCTTGCAGGTGCGTCCGGTGGCTCGAGCCTGATTGATCAGATTCAGAGCGAGTTTCGCCTCGCTGTTCAGCGTGCTTGGATCGCTGATCTCATGACCCGCCCTCGGTGCAGTTGAACTTGGCTTAACCGAGTTGGTCGGGGTGGGTTTTGCCGGGTTGCCAGTACGGTTACAACCGATCAGGCAAACCAGAAAGATCAGGCTAAGAATTCGCAACATGACCAAAGTGTATCCGAGTGCATCTGAGAATTGCTGAAGATCGGGTGAATCCAGCGTTTGATTTCAGCCCAGATCACTTTTGGATCGCTCGAGCGAGCAGTTGATCATGCTTCAAGGAGAGATTCGACGGGGTACGTTTCGACTGTTGGCCAAGCCTCGCAACACCGTGGTGCCGCTGTCTGCTAAAGACTTCCCATTGCTAGCGACCCGAATGCCGATGCTGTAACCAATCGTGGTGATCAACGCACTGTCATCATCCAGTAGCGGACTTGCTGTTTTGAACACACTGCCATCTGAACCAGATTCTGAGGCAAAAACCCGGTCTGTCATCAGGTCCGTCTCGAGCATGGTGACATCAATTCCATCGACCAGAACGCCTTCACTGGCATCAACATTCCAATTCAATTTCGGTAAGGTTTTTGCGGACCATTCGATGGTGCCGCCGGTTTTAGCCTCGACCAGAACATGCTGTGCGACACGGTCAACCGGCAACTGAGGCAAGTCCGAAGAGATGAGGCTGCGATCTGCGATGTAGTAGATCACTCCTTGGTACTTTTTTGGATCTGCGCTGTCAGTGATCAGAACAGCAATCCCTTTTTTGCCGGTATTGACCTGATTGCTCGAGACATTCCCAGCAACATTGTTGTTGGAACTAAGGCTGATCGTGCTGTCCGCAGGGTAAATGTAGGCCGCTTGACTGATCGTATCGGTCATCCTCGAAATGGCCCCTCGAGCATCACCGAGCGCATTGCTGCGGGTTTGTGCATCGTTGGTGAGTTTCTGATTGCCCTGTAACAAACCGCTGGCGGCCAAGAGAATGACGCCGAGGATCGACATGCCAATCAGCAATTCGATCAATGTGAATCCAGCCGACTTTCGTCGAATTGATACAGGAAGTTTCATGCCGTGTCTCATCCATACGAGACCAAATTGCATTGACTCGAGCCGATTCATGAGCTTCCCGGTTGCGGATCACCGATCAAGGTGCTGAGTTCAATTTTGGTTTTCTGATTGCATTGCACGGTCACGGTCACGCGCTTCATCACTGGCACCCCAGCGGTGGGAATCAAGTTGTAACTCGAATTGAAAGCCAGGTTTTCAACAACTGGTTTGGCAATCGTGCAACCAAAGCGCAGGTTGATCGGTGGGATCGGCTCGTCGCCTTTTTGAAAGGTCGTGCGGTTCAACCACACGCCACGATAGGTATCCAGAACCTCTCGAGCGACGTTCGCGGCATAGGTTTTCGCATCGGTGTTGCGTCCCAAGGACAGGGCGGGAATCAGCGATGCTCCAATTACGGCGATGGCAAGCACCACAATCGCCATCATCAACTCGAGGGTGCTGAACCCGAACTGCCTGTTGTATTTGCGTGTCTGCTCGAGAGTCTGTTTGTGAGTCACTGAATCACCGTCTTTCCGGTCGCCAAAAGGCGCACTGTGCCCGTCAAGGAACCCATCTGCGTGCCAACCACCAGTGAGTCTGGGTTAGTGGTGCGACCTCGAGTATCAAACTCGAGGCTGGTGACGTTTGTGGTTTTCGTTTTGTATTTGACGCTGGTCAGTTCGGCGTCACTTTCGAGGCTAATCGATTCAATTTTGCCATCGCCAGTCACGGTGATGTCCGCTCCAGCCGTCTGATTGAGCGTGAACGTCACGGTGAACTTCTTGGAAAGGTTGATGGCTCGGGCGGAGGTATCTTGGAACAATTGGGCGATGCGGTTGTTGACCTCTCGAAAACGCACGCTGCGGGCATAAGAGTTGTAATTGGCCACGCCAATCGCGGCCAAGATCGCCAGCACCGAAATCACGATCAGCATTTCAATCAGCGAAAAGCCCTGACTTTTTTGGCTTGCACGACGCTTCATTGTGGCTCCCGAGAATACGTGAGTTGCATTCGCACATCGGCGCGAAGCCGCCCAATCACAACCGGATCAGCGTTCAGTTTTGAACCGTCACGGAAAACAATGACTGGCGGTATTCCAGATTCGTAGCCAGAGATCTGCTCGAGTTGAATCTTTTCGCTTGGGGTCAGGTTGAGGGCCGGTTTTTGGACTTGGCTCGAGGTGGTTGTGATCGTCCTGCCGATGCTCGGAGTGTTGGTTTGAACGTTCACCGCTGGGCGAGTTGCGACACCGGCATTGAGTGCATTCGCGGCGGCATAATCGACTTGCGTCACCCGTCGTGGTGAAGACTGAAACACCCGTGGCAGCATGATCAAACCGAAAACGACCACAGCAGCAGCCACTGCCATCAGAACGACCGGTGGTTTGACCGGCTTGCGGGCATTCGACTTGGTGCGACCAGTTTTGGAGGCTCGAGGTTCGGATTGGCGTGATTTCATGCTGCGACTTGCGCGTG
>JAYURE010000654.1:0-10295 GCA_043756345.1 Deinococcales bacterium
GCAATCTGCAACTCGAATTCGTAATCGGAAACGGCCCGCAAACCACGCACGATCACCGTGATCTTGCGCTGCCGGGCGTACTCGGCAGTCAAACCCGAAAAGGTATCGACATCGACATTCTCGAGCCTGGCGTGCCTGGTCGCCTCACGGATCAACTCGAGGCGCTCCTCGAGCGAGAACAAATTCCGACCACGTTTTTCACGGTTCTCGAGCACGGCAATCGTCACGCGATCAAAGATTTTCGCGGCCCGCATGACCACATCGAGATGACCATTGGTGATTGGGTCGAACGAGCCTGGATAAATGGCGGCTGGCATGGGTGCATTCTACCGTCGCTCGAGGTTGATAGAACAATCTCGAGGCTTCTTCTCGGGTCGAACCCTCAGGTATAGCAGATCGCCTTCAATGCCTCGAGCCACAAAAATTGAGTGAATTTGGATGCACGAATTGAGTGGCGCTTGCTACCTTCGTAGCGGAATCCGGGAGCGCGAACACGACCAGAACCCACGATGCAAACAGGCATCGTTGGCTGGAACGTGTCTCGAGACGACTGCGGAAACCGAGCAATGGAGGCAGACATGGGAACAGTTCGCAGCAACGGCAGCGGTCAGGATACGTTTTACCCTGTGGCAGGATCGGCGTCAGTGCAAGGCACGGGACAGGAGGTAAGTGAACAAGGCTCGAGTATCGAACAGGTCGCAAACGCGATGGCAAAAGCCTGGGAGAAGAAAATCGAAACCCAAACCAACAAAGTCGCACAGGCGATCAGCACCAAGGCAGAAGCGGGTGGACCGATTTTCCCCGGCCCTTACCTGACCTGGAATGTGTTGATGGGCGGTCCTTTCCAGGTGCTTAATCCGCTTGGTCCAAACCCAGTGTTCGCGCCACAAAAAATCATTGAACAGGGTGAAGAATGCTTCTTCTTGGTGGCGTTCTGGCGCAATCCGCTACCACCATCGTTCTCCAACCTGACCATGGCCGGTCACACGGTCGCGTATTGGGGCGAGACGGTCAATCTCTCGGATGTGACCAATGGGCCAGACTTGCCGGTTGCGGGCAGCTTCGTTCTCGACTCGAACATTGTCACCGTCAAAGCCATCATCTGTCCAAAGAATTTCTTTTCGGGCGGCACGCCGGACCGACCAAAGTTGTACGAGACCACGGTCACGGCTCGTGTGCCTGCTAACCCGATCTACACGGCATTCTCGACCTGGCATTTTGATCCTGATGGTGAACTGCCAATGCCAAGCATCGGAATGCCTGGTGTGGCCGGAGGATTCCAGCACGACATTCCTGCACGTTTCCTGGTCTACAAGAAACCCTGAACGGTTTTGCTCGAGCACACCAACGCAATTCACGGGTCTCGTCTGTGTCCTGGTACAAATTCCCGGCACAGACGAGACCCATCTCTCGAGCAGGATCGGCTGGGAGGTTAAGCGATGAAGATTGATGCCAAGACAATGGAGACCGCAAACGAAGCACTCAACCGGGCTGTGGGGTTGCACCTGCGAGACCCGAACGTTTCCCTGGTCGATCTGGGTTGGCGAATTCGGGATTCGCAGGGTGGACGGGTCGATATCGGCGACTTGCGCGTGCGGGTTCATGTGCGCCAAAAGTACAGCGATGCTAAGTTCAGCGATGCTGCGGCAAATCTCGAATCGTTCGGATCGCAACGCCTGGTCAGTGAACGTGCGATTGGCTTTCCAGTCGATGTGCCCCGGGCGAATTACCGGACGCACAATTGGTTGTGGTTTCCGCCAAGCATTCCCACACCAGGTCCTGTCTTCGGCCAGGGTCGCAATGCGGCTCACTCACCGATGCAGGGTGGCATCAGTGTGGCTGGCGCGTTTCTCCCGAGTTACGGCACGCTCGGTGGCAAGGTCATCGACCGGCAGACCCGAGCCGAGATGATCTTGAGCAACTGGCATGTGCTGGTGGCGAACCATGCGGCCCTACCAGGAACAGCCGTCTATCAACCATCTCGAGGCGATCCGAGCAACATCGTGGCGCGTTTAACCCGCAACGGTTTGGGTCAGTACGTTGATGCGGCGGTGGCAACCCTGACCAATTCGCGCAGGCTCGAGAACAACCAGCTTGGGCTTGGTCCGGTCACGGGTTCGGATCAGGCGACACTTGGCATGGTGGTGATCAAATCTGGGGTGCGCACCGGGATCACGACCGGCATGATCAGCGGCACGAATGGACGGCAATTGATGAATTACGGCGGTTACGAACAGGTGATTCGTGGCGTGGTTCACATTGTTCCACCAGGTGGCAACGAAAATCAAACCGTCAGCGAAGGTGGCGATTCCGGGTCGTGGTGGCTCGAGCAGAATTCGAGAAAGGCGGTCGGTTTGCATTTCGCGGGCAACACCGATCCAGATCGAGAGTACGCGCTGGCGATCAATATGCCGTTGGTGCTCGATACCCTCAGGGTGGATGTCGCACTGTCTTGAATCTCCAACACCTCGAGAGGAGGCTTGAAATGACAGCACCAACGCAGGCTCAGATTGACATGGCGCTCGATCAACTTTCCAGCAAGTATTTGGCTCATCCGCAGGTCAGCCTGATCGATTATGGAATGGGTCTCGAGAAGTCGAAATCTTCCACGCCAAGTTTGCGGATTCACCTGCGAGCCAAAGCGCGTGAAACTGATTTTCCCAAAGAGATCGATGGGATTCCCGTCAGCCTTGTACATGCCGATTACCGGCTCGAGTGAAACCGATGCTCGAGTGAACGAAAGGAGACAACGTGAAAAATCAATTGTCAACCACACACTTGGCTCGCTCCAGTCCGAAGGTCAAGAAGGCAAGCAGCCAGAAATCGAGCGACCAGAAATCCTTGAATCAGGCACACCACGCGGAATTCACAGTCTTTTTTGATGTTCATCAACGTCACAACAAGACCAATTGGGAAACCCGTGTCTATCACGCCGAGACGGATGAGGAACAGGTCTTTGATTCGACCAACACAGACTGGTTGCAGTGGATGCAGCAACGCGCCAACCTACCCGAAGCCTTGTGTGTGCCCGCCAGAGAAAACACCGAACCTGCACCACTCGAGATTCTCGAGGCACGATTACTACAACCGTTCTGGGGCGAATTGAGGGCCGAACTCGAGTTGCATTGCGCTGGAAAATCCTTGCATTCGGCACGGTTTCGTTTGGAGATTTATGGGGTCAAGGTTTTGGATCAGACTGCGCTGCTGCTCGGTTCTGCCTGGGCGAATTTCGAGCATGGTTCGGCCAAAGTCTCGGTGCCGTTGGCGTTGCCCGAATCGGGCGATTACGAATTGCATGTGCAGGCAAACCTCTTGCCACCAGCCGATCTTGTGGCGTTCCATCATGGTCCAAGATTCACGGTGGCGGCCAGTGCGTCGCGCAGAACGTTGGCGTAATTTTCAAATCTCGAGGTGGGTTGTTGATGACAAATGCTTGCCGCTCGAGCCGCGCCTGGCGTTGGCTTGAACGGTTGTCGCGTCGTGTCTCGAGGCGGTGTGGAGTGGTGTTTCTCATGCTCTGAATTGCAGGATTCTCGAGGACGTGTTTTTGTTTTCAATCTTTGATTTTCTCGAGGTGATCTCGAAAATGAAAAGTCAATTCGCGTCGCTGTTCACAGGATATTTTTGCATTTCAGCATCTTTCGAGAATAACTGTGTATAGTTCGGGCCGGGGACCTGGGACCAGTTCATTCCAGGTCGAGATCAGAACTCACATTGCCTCGCATGTCCAAGACTCGAGCAGTCATTCTCGCTCAGAAGACGGCCTGCACAAATCAAAACCAGTGGTTCATTCTTCAACCGTGACACTCACGGTTGAACACAAGCGTCTCGAGAATGACCTCGAGCGTCAAAAGTTTCTCAGGCAGTATTTGACCACAGTATTCAGGACAGTATTCAGGAGCAAGTCATGAACCTCGCCATCACTCCAGACAGGTCGCAACAGCCCAAGATCGATTGGGGCATGCTCGAGCCATGGCTGGTCACTGGAAAATACGCGCAAATCGCACAGGCATTGGATCAATTGCAACGGCAGATTCCCACAGAAAACCCTTTGTATCGCGTTTCGCAAAGCGCCGCCCGTCTGAGCCTCGCCTGTGAACACCTGCAACTCGAGGCGCATTTGCACCAGCAGGCGTGTGTCGAAATCAATCAGCACTTGCGCATGCTCGCCGAACAATTGCGGGCGATTGTCGGTTTGATCGCCGTCGAGGAAGCTCAAGAACCCCTGCTCGAGTTTCAGGACATGCACGTTGACCTCGAGCCGTCCAACAAGTTGCAAGCGCCATTGCTCGAGGTTCCAGTCGAACCCGTGATGCACAGCGAACCTGCGCTTGAAGCTCAAAACGATGTGACCCAAGATCCGTTGCTCTTTCGCAAACTACACCGCCTCGCCTATGGCAACCTCGAGCCAGTTCCCGAACGCAAGCTCGAGCCTCAATTATCGCCGCCGTCGGAAATTTTTTCGGTGACTTGCCTGGGATCGTTTCGCATGTTTTACCAAGAACAACCCGTCAACGGTTGGAACGGTCAGAAAGGACTGATGATCCTCAAATACCTGGTCGCCCGACACGATCAACCCGTGCCGAAAGAACAGTTGATGGATGTGCTCTGGCCCGACGCCGACCCGGACGCGGCACGGCGCAATTTGCATCAAGCGGTTTACTCGTTGCGACAAACCCTGAAACACTGCTGCCCAGAATTGCAACTGATCTGCTTTCAAAACGAACGCTATTCGCTGAATCCAGACCTGCCGATTTGGTTCGATTTTCTCGAGTTTGAACGTCACGCCGAAGAGGGCCGTCGGCTCGAAAAGACCGGTTCGCTCGAGGCGGCGATTCAAGCCTTCGGCATTGCCGATGCGCTGTACCAGGGTCATTTTTTGCAAGAGGAGGCGCACAACACTTGGGCGCAATTGCAACGCGATCAACTGCGCGATTCGTCCCTGGATGTCGCCAACCGTTTGGGCCGTCATTACTTGATTCGTGAACAGTTCGCGGCGCTGGTTTCGATCTGCCAGAAAACACTCTCCAAAGACGCCTGCAACGAGGAGGCGCATTTGCAGTTGATACGCTGCTACATGCGGCAGGGCTATCGGCATTTGGCGATTGGTCAGTATCAAACCTGTACCGAAGTTTTGCGCGAAGAACTCGGGATTGCACCGTCCGAGAAACTGCACGCCTTTTTTCAAGAACACGTGCTGCCGGGCGTGGCCGACACGGAATAAGGCTCGAGCTTCAGAGTTTGGCGAGTTTCTGGGTCAGTTCGGATCGGGTGCGAATCGCAACTGGTGCTTTTAAGGCTCGCTCGAGATTGGCACGCGAGGGATTCGCGTCGTAGTACAAATTGAAATCCTCGAGCAAAGAAAATGCCTCACCAACAAGCGGCTCGAGTGTGACGGCATCGCCGACTTGGACCTGACCGGTTTCGATCACGCGACAGTACGCACCGGGTCTTTGCGCGAGACGAAATTTTTTAACGAATCCGAGATCATTCATCCGGGCTGCCAGCACATGACAGGGGATTCTCGAGGCGGCCACCTCGAGCAAGACTCCCTTTCCACTTGGGCCAACACGCAAACGATCACCGATGTTCAGGCTGGCACTCTCGAGACCCGAGACGGTCAGGTTCTCGCCAAAGGTTGCAGGCTCGAGCGCCAGCCTGAGTTGTTCGCTCCAAAAATCGTAATCGGGCAGGCCGTAAACGTAGACCGCTTGATCTGGGCCGCCATGGTTGATCTCGTCGCTGACCTCATCGCCAGCCAATCCGAGCTTACCGATTTGCACCGGCTCGAGCGTCGGTTGCTTGTGGATGCCGGTGCGTATGTTGCGTTCACCGACGGCCATCAATTGTCCTGCGCCAAGGTTGAGGCTACTGAGTTTCATTTGAGCGGGTTTCATGACTCGAGTCTACCCGCAAGCGTTGAATAGCTTCCTCACTGTGCCTCATGTGTCGGGCCTCATCTGTCCGGTTACAATCACAGGTGTGCCCGTGGATGATCTCAACCTTGCCGATGCCACAAGTCCCGATGTGATTGACCCTCGAGCGACGGTGGATTCAAACCGTTCGCTCGAGGTCCGTGAGGCGTTGCGCGTGCCCGAAGGTTGGCGTCGATTGCGTTTCGACCTCGAGTATGACGGCACCGATTTTGCGGGCTGGCAAGTCCAAGCCAAAGGTGAACGCACCGTTCAGGGTGTGCTCGAGACGGCACTCGCACCGCTCGGGCCAAGCTCGCGGCCCGTTGCGGCGGGCCGAACCGACGCGGGCGTTCATGCGCTGCGCATGACGGCACACGCCGATGTGCAGTGGAATATTCCGGCCAGCAAAATCCTGCGGGCGCTCAACTCGAGGCTGCCGCCAGATGTGCGCGTGGTTTCGTGTTCGGACGCGCCGGAAGGCTTTCATGCCCGCTTCTCTTGCGCCTGGCGTTCGTATCGCTATCGAATTCTGAATGCACCGACCACCAGCGCCTTGCACCGACATCGCGCCTTGTGGATTCCGCAACGGCTCGAGGTTGGACCGATGCGTGACGCGACCCGCGCTCTGGTTGGCCTGCACGATTTCGCGGCCTTTGCCACCCAAGAGGAACGCCAAACGGTGCGTCAACTTTTCGCCTGCACCGTGCGCAGCGTGCCGACGATGTTGGGCCGTGAGGGTCAGCATTTTATCGAGGTGCGCCTGACCGGAGAATCGTTCTTACGGCACATGGTGCGCGGCATTGTTGGCACACTGCTCGAGGTCGGTTCTGGCAAGCTCGATTCGAGCGCGGTACAAACTGTGCTCGAGAGCCGTGATCGGGCGAAAGCTGGACCAAACGTTGCACCGTATGGTTTGTTTTTTGAACGCGCCGGGTATGAACCGTGGACCGAAACCGAAAAGACCGTGACCCGAACTCGAGATTTATCGGGCTAAAAATCAGCCAGCACTCGTGCCAGTACTCGTGCCAGCACTCAAGCCAGTACTCGAACTCGTGCGATCACCAATTCGATCTGACGCGACCGTACAAATTTCGCATCACCAGCATCAAACCGCTGCTCGAGACGGCTTGTTCAGCCTGGCCTTGCACAACATCCAGGTTCTCGATCAACTTCAAATACGCCATGTCAATCGCTCGCACTTCGTTCTCGGCGAGCCTGCGCAAATTTTCGTTCAGTTTCTCGAGCTTATCCGGGTGGTACTGTGCCACTTTGGTCTGATACGCGCCACGAATCTCAGCCAGGGACGCATCCCTGGAAACACCGAGCACGTACCGGGCTGAGAGGTCATCAGGATGGCCCACAATCGCTTGCGGCTCGAGCGTGCCCGTTCCAGTGCTGACCACGCTCGAGAGGCGGTTTTTCAGGGCTTGTACGCTTGATGAATCTGGCTTGGATTTTTTGGGCATCAGCAGGCCATAGAGTTTAATCGTCGCCCAGACGAAGGCCACGCCGAGCAACTGCCACCACCAACGGTCGCCGGTGTATTCAACAAACGGTTTGAAATTGGAGAGCGCCGCAACCACAAACCAATGCACCGTGAACGCCCACAGGCTGGCACGGCCCAACGGCTCGAGGAACCAGCCCAACCCAGCCTGCAATGGCTTCCACAGGTGCGAGACGATGATAAATGCGGCCTGCAAGTACAGTGCGACCAACGCGAGTTGCATCGGCGGCATCAACCAACGGTTCTTGATGTCAATCAACGCTGGAAGCTCCGGCCAAACACTGAAGTTGTTGGCAAAAATCCACATGAACACGCCCGCCGTGACCAGCACCGCAACCTCGAGGATTCTGGAAAGCACCGGAATCTTGATGAAGAAATTGACGACATCCTTGCGGTGAAAGCCGAGCACCAAACCACCGAAGAACAGCATGTGCCACTCGTAAGGCTCGAAATAGGTGGCGAACGGTTGCTTGAAGATGCCTGGTTGCAACAGGTGCGCCACGTACACCGCCGCAATGCCAAGCAGCACCAACCAGCCCATCCGCCGCATCAAGAAGAACAGTGCGATGGGCGCAACAACCATGTACACGACATACAAGATTAAAATCTCTTGGCCACTCATGCCGGTGCGTAGAACCAGAACATTCGTCAGAAACTCGAGAAAATTAGTGCGGATCAAATCGAAAATGCCACGTGCATTCTCGTTGCCGCTGCCCCAAAATTGAATGGTTGTGTACGCACCTAGCAAGCCAAAACCAACCGTCATGATCGCCGCCGTGCGGTACAGCACCAACGCCCTCGAGAGCACACGTTTGCTGGCGACCAACCAGCTTTCACGGGCCGTGACCATGCCGAGGGTCAAACCAGAAATGAAGTAGAACGCTTCGGCGGCGGAAATGTAAAAGGTTGTGCCACCCGTCAGGAAGTACAGGGCTGATCGTTCCTGAATATGATCGGCGATCATCATGAACAGGCAGTACCCGCGAATCCAGTCCAAACGTGGATCTCGATTCGAGGTGCTCGAGTATGCCCACGAACGAAGGCTGGCCAAAACCGATCTCATGGACTCATTTTAGGGTTCGAGCCTCAATACCGGGTGAAGCAGAATCAATTGTGAACGCGGGGTTAATGTTGCCTGATCCCCATGAGTTAAGAATGATCTTTCATGAGATGTTATCGTTGCCCGTGTCAGTCCGAATACCCTTCGCCTTGTCTGCTCTTCTATTCGCATTAACCACATCGGGCCTGTTCTCGAGCGTGACCGCTGCCTCACCAGTCAGCCCGAGACGCGAGTACATCGTTCAACCCAAAGAAACCCTGTACCGTTTCAGCATCCGTTGCGGGCAATCGCTCGAGGCGTTGCGCCGTGCAAATAAGCTCTCGAGCAATACGGTTTATGTTGGGCAACGCATCCGTTGCGCCTCGAGCACACCTGTTTCACGACCGGCGGTGAGTTTCGCAAGCGGCATTGTTGCGGGCGTCAAGGTCAGCATTGTGCGCATCAACCTGGCGAACCCTTCGGTGCGTTTGGGTGTGCTCGTGCCACGATCTGGCATGGCCCGTGGCGGTGAACGCCTCGAGCGAATGTACCAACGTTCTGGCGCGATTGCTGCGATTAACGGCGGGTACTTCAACACCAAAACCTACGCCCCGGTCGGTGACATCGTGGCCAACAAACGCCTGCTGGCCCGAGGTCAATTGCGCACCGCGCTCGCCATCAACCTCGCCGGTCGTGCCAGCGTCATCGATTGGACGGACGGCAATCAACGCGCCTCGCAGCACTCGAGCGACCATTGGCGGGGGTTTGCCACCGTGATCGGCAACGGCCCACACATCATCAACAAAGGTCGGATTCGCATTCGGATGCGCAGCGAAGGCTACCGTGATCTGGCGATCTTGCAACCCAACGCCCGCAGCGCCATCGGCCTGATCACCGACCGTGAACTCGTACTGGTCAGCACCAATCAAAAAATCACGCTCGAGCAGTTGGCCCGCGTGATGCAAAAACTGGGATCACGTGAGGCATTGGTCTTGGATGGTGGCTCGAGCACCGGCATGGTCTGGCGCGGCAAAACTGTTGTCAAATCCGTGCGACGGATCGCGTATGGGATTTGCGTCTTCGGCCCGTAGCGTGACTCGGTAAGTCGGTCCGTAGCGTGACTCAGGAACCCATTGGAACTCGAGCGCGTAAACAACCTCAAGGAGCACCCATGACACAGATGACACCTGTCGCAGTGGAATACAACCTCGAGCACGCCGGATTCTGGAAACGGGTTCTGGCCAGCCTGATCGATTTTGCGATCCTGGCGATGATCGGTTTCGCACTCGGGTTGGCCTTCGGTTACAACCCAATCACCGAGTTTCAAGAAACGTTTCGCAAAGCCATGGAGAACCCCGGTGGTCCGCCGCCACAGGCCGCTGGACCTCCCGCCACACTCTCGTTTATCAGCATTGTGGGTGGGTGGCTGTACAAGGCGCTGCTCGAGTCCTCGAAACTGCAAGGCACGCTGGGCAAAATGGCGGTTGGCATTGTTGTGACCGATCTCGAGGGTAAACGCGTCGATTTTGGTCGGGCAACCTTACGTTACGCACTGCCCTGGTTAGGCAACCTGATCGCGCTCGTGCCCGCATTGGCCCTGCCGAGCAGCCTGCTGTTGATCGTCGATTCGTTGGTCGTGGCCTTCACACCCAAAAGGCAAGCCCTACACGACATGATGGCCGGGTGCTTGGTGGTCAATCGCTCGAGCGTGCGTTAATCAATCGCCAATCGAACACGCGGGTTGCAACGTGTTTCGCACCAAGGGGTGCAGCCGCAGAATGGGACAAGCTCCAAAAGTCACCCCCTGCGAAGTAGCGCCCCAGGCCCGCTAGGTGCC
>JAYURE010000655.1:0-3609 GCA_043756345.1 Deinococcales bacterium
GTTTCGATCAGGTCTTCATGGAATTGCTCGCCAGCGTCCGCGTCGAAGTCCTCGATGCCAAACCACCAGCGATGGCCGCCTCGAGTCAAGTGGCAATGATGTTTTTTAAGGAATCGCAAAAAAGTGTTTTGCAAAACCTGGCGGATTTGACCGCTTCCTGGAACTCGAGTGAAATCAATTTTGAAGTTGCGGATCGCGCCGCGAACATGTTGGCGGACATGGGGCTCGAGGCGGCACAAAAACGCCTTTTGGGGTTGAAAGAATTGCAAATCGACGGCCAGGCTTGACTGAACTGCTCGAGGATTACGCCGCGACCAATCCCGCAACCTTCTTGCGTTCCCCAATCTGTTGCCGCCACATCGCGTAATACAAACCCTTCTCTTGCAAGAGCGCATCGTGCGATCCGGTCTCCACAATCTCGCCCCGCTCGAGCACGTAAATTCGGTCGGCGTGCATGATCGTGGACAAACGGTGCGCAATCAAAACCGTGATCTGATGTTGCGAACTCGAGACTTGTTTGATCGTGTTGGTGATGTCCTCTTCGGTCAGTGAATCGAGTGCGCTGGTGGCCTCGTCGAAGATCAGGACTTTGGGTTGACGCAAGAGTGCTCGAGCAATGCTAAGGATCGCGGAGGAAATAACTTCCCGATTTCAACCAGAAGCAGGCACCGCCACGTAATTCCATTTCGGCAACACCGCATCAAACACAATCCGCATCGAATCCCTGAAATCCTCAGCGCACTTCCGACCCGTCAAAAACACTTTCTCCAAGAAACGCACCGTCACTTTCAACCCCGTGCTCGTCACCGTTCGTTCCATAAACTGCTTCGCAATTTTGACACTCTCGAGCACCACACCTTGCAACGCTCGAGTCACATGCGGAAACAACCGATGCTCAATCGGATTGAATTTCGAGCAGTACGGCGGGAAATGAGCAATCCGAATCTCGATCCCCAACCGATCTGCCAACGCTTGCAAATCCTCTTTAAACACGAACGCTGTTGAACTATTGCTACCGCCACCATCGCACAAAACCAACAGCGTTGTGGCGTTTGGGTACGCAGCACGGCCTTCCTCTTGCCACCACAATTCCAAACTTGCACACGCGAATTCACTCGTGTCATGACTCGTGTTCAAATGAATCGAACCCAAATTCCTACCCAAATCCAGAATCCCATGTGGAATCAACTTGCCATCCGCAGCACTTGGGAAATCATGATCGTTCACCAAGATAGTGTCTTTGCTCTCAAGCTTCCCAGCCCGAAAGAAGTTGCCCAGCAACTCTTTTTTCTTCGTGTCAATACTGATGATTGGATGACCTGCACTGACGTACTCGAGTTTGAGTGCCGCAATCCGTTCAAACTGTTCATTCCGATCCGCATGTGAACCCATGGTTTGTTTCTTCTGTGTCTGCCGTCTTCGGAAGCCATTCGCTCGCAGCCACCTGCCTGCAATGTGATGACTGATCGGCGTGCCAAGCACGGTCACGGCTCGAGCGATGGCTCGTCTGGAAAGGTTCGTCCAGCGCACGTCCTCTTGCATTGGATCACCAGCAGTATGGTCACGCAAAACCTGCTGGAAGTTTGCTTCGAGTTGTGGGTCAAAGGAGATTAAGGGTTTGCGTCCAGCCCTTTTTTTCGTTGACGATCCGATTCCAAGTCAGTGTCGTCTTCGATCTCGAGCAAACCAGCTTGAACCGTCTTTGGATCGCAGTTCAGGAGTTGACTGATGTAGGTTAGGCCGCCATGTCCGAGTTTTGCAGCTTCAACTGCGGCGTATCGGCGTTTGTCTCGTTCGTTGAGGGATTTGTAGAGCTTTTGCATGAGGCGTTGGATTTTGGCTGGGTACGGTTGCATGATTGGGTTGATCGTAAACCGTTCGGGGCTGGTTGTGAAATCGGGAAGTTATTTCGTACCAAATCCTAAGGCGTTGTTTCTCGCCGCCAGAAAGTTTCAGGCCACCCTCGCCGATGGTGGTGTCCAATCCCTTTTCGGCTTTCGCCAGCAGCGTTTGGCAGGCCGCCTGATTGAGCGTTTGACGAAGAAGTTCATCGCTGGCGTTCGGATTGACGAATAACAGATTTTCTTTGATCGTTCCAGAAAAAAGTTGCGTGTCTTGCGTGACGAACCCGATCTGGCCGCGCAAGTCTTCAAAATCAATTTCGTTTTCGTCCAGACCGTTGTACGAAATGCTGCCCTCGAGCGGCCGGTACAATCCGACCAGCAATTTCATCAGTGTGGTTTTGCCCGATCCGCTCGGGCCGACGAAAGCAATCGTCTCGCCGCGTTTGACACTGAAGCTGACCGTCTCGAGCGCCTTCTGACTGGCGGATTGATGTTTGAAACTAACCGCATTGAAGCGTAAATCTTCGACCGGCCCGAGGTGTTTGGGATTGGCCGGTGTGACCTCTGGCGCTTTTTGCATCAGCTTATTGAAGTTGATCAGGCTCGCTTCGGCCTCGCGGTACGAGACCAGAATGTTGCCGATTTCTTGCAGCGGTCCGAAAATAAAGAATGAGTAAATCTGCATGATCACCAGTTGATCGGCCCGCATTGTCTTGCCGTAAATCAGGTACATCAGAATGAACAAAATCACTTGCCGCAAGGTATTCACCAGCGTGCCCTGCAAGAAGCTGATGCTGCGAATCTGCACCACCTTCTCAAGCTCGAGCCCAAGAATCTTGAAGGTGTTTTTGTTCAGGCGCGTGATTTCTTGATCGGTCAGGCCGAGGCTTTTGACCAGTTCGATGTTGCGCAAACTTTCGGTGGTCGATCCCGCGAGCGCCGTGGTTTGACCGACGATGACCTTCTGAATAGTTTTGATGCGTTTGGAAAGCTGATTGGTGATCCAAACCAACCCGGCCGCACCTGTGGCGTAAGCGAACGGCACGCTCCAATGAATCGAAATTGCGGCGTACACGAAAACAAAAATCACACCGACCAGAATGCCGAACAAAACATTGATCGCGCTGTTCAAAAACTTCTCGACATCGACCCGAACTTTGGTCAGGATCGAAAGTGTCTCGCCGCTGCGTTGATCCTCGAATTCCTGGTAGGGCAATTTCATGGCGTGTTGCAAACCATCGGTGAAGACTCGAGCGCCGAAACGTTGCACAACCACGTTCAAGAAGTAATCTTGAAAACTTTTGGCGATTCGGCTGACCATCGCCACACCGACCGAAGCGGCCAGCAATTGCAGCACGGCGGGCAGGTATTGTTCCCAGGTTTTGCTCGAGCCGGTGGCCTGATGTTCAAACGCGAGTTTGACCAATTGGCCCAGGATCAGCGGATCAAGCAACGAGAATCCAGAGTTGATCGCGGCGAGAACCAGCGTGATGATGACGTAAGTGCGGTACGGGCGCAGATATTGAAGCAGTATTTTCACAGGACATCCTTTTACAGTGTTCAGGTTGCAGTTTTGGGAGAAGGTCGAGACGGCTTCGATCACTCGAGCCAAGACCCAAGACTCTACCGTGCCACTCGAGGATTCAATTGTGACTGTGGTGATCCGTCAGGGCTTACGCATATGAGACTCGAGTTTAAAAAAATTCCCTTTGTAGGGTGGGCTCGGCCCACCGGTTTTGTGCAAAAGGTGGGCACAGCCCACCCT
>JAYURE010000656.1:0-3609 GCA_043756345.1 Deinococcales bacterium
TCGAGTCCGGCCTCGGTGCAATCGACGTTTGGTAGGTCGGTGTTTCGCAATAATTCGAGCGCATTCTCGAGGCGTTCCGGCAAGGTTTTGGCGTTGTCAATCTGCAAACCGGCAAAACCTTTGGCATCCGAAAAAACGTAGACCTCGAGCGCATCCAAGCCGTCATGCTCGATGGTTTCGACTTGTTCGCGGCCTTCGATCTCGAGGTACAGGCGACCCTTGTTGGCATCACCGTGCGGTCGGTATTCGATGCTCGCCTGTGGGCGTTCGCTCGAGGCGAGCACGGCAACCTCGAGCACGATCTGAGCCCGCAGGTTCTCGAGCGCTGATTCCACCTCGAGCCGATCCGCATCATTCAGTTCCGCCCGAGTTAATTCCGCCTCGAGCGCCCGGACCGCAAAATCACTCGCTCGGGTGCGGGCGATCATCTCGAGCCATTGATCGCGGGATCGGTTCACACCTCGAGTCTACCGGCTGGATGGTTTCGTAGGGGCAATCCCTTGTGGTTGCCCTGCAACAGGGCGAGGTGGCCTCGAGCCCAACGCAATTACGGCAACGGAATCCGTGTGTACAAATTCGTGCGCCATGATTCGCTCGAGAAGGCGAGATCGATACCGAATTGTGCGGGCAGCAGGCCGAAGAATCGCAGTGGGGCGCTCGCGCCGATGCCGACATCCCAGAGTGTTCTCGAGGTGTTGCGGTTGATGTCGAATCCCGTGCCGAGATCGGCGAAGAATCGAATTTCGGGTTGTGTTGCAACGACGTTGCCGAGGTTCGGAAAGTCCCAGCGGTAGCCAAACTCGAGGTTGAGCGCCGCATATTGCGGTGCGGTCACGAATTCTGGGGCGAAGGCGCGAAGGCGGCTGGGTGCGCCGAGCGCGAAGCCCTCTGCGCCGCCGCTGCTCAGTCCGAACACGCCTCGGGTGCGGGCAAACCACGGTGAGCCTGCCGCTTGCCATTCGAGTGCGGCGCTCGCCTCGAGCCGGGCGCTGGGGGCGTAACCGAAGCGCAGGTTGGTGCCGAAACTTGGGCGGAATTCGCCGGTTTCGGGTGTCCAAGTCGCGTTTAAATCTGTGCCGAGCGCGTCCACCGTAAGCCCACCAGTCCAGCCGTAACCCATGAAATCTCGAGCGTTGTACTGCAAGCCAAACGCCCATGGCGCACCGGCTGGTCGGCGTGCCGGATCGAACTCGGCGCTGGCCTCGAGTCCGCGCAGGATGCCGTACCCGAGGCGCACGTAGCCGCTGCCGCCGGGTTGATCGAATTGTTCGACATACCCGGCCCCAACCGAGAAGCGTCCGAGCGGCCCGCCCGTCACGCTCGCACCGACGCTGAGGGTCGCGTCGCTGGGACGGCCCGGCCTGGAACCCCAAGCGTCCGCCGACCCCGCCTCGACTGCTGGAGAAATCTTCAAATCGCGTTCACGTTCGTAAGCCGCTTTGAAACCAGTCTCGAGCTTGGATTCCCATTCCTGGTTGACCGGATTGTTCGCGTGTGGATCACCTTTTGGGCCGAGCGGAATGTTCTTGGCCGCCAGTGCCTCGAGCAGTTTTGGCATTGCGGCGCGGGCCTCCTCGCGGCCTCGGGCGATCAGTTCGGAGGCTTGCGTGAAATCAAAATATTGCGTGTCAAAGGTTTTGACCGGGATGCTCGCGTCGAATTGAATCGGCGTGCTCGAGCCGGTCACAGTCCAAACCACGAACGAGATCACATCGATCAAGCCTTCGGGTTTGGTTTTCCCCTCGGATTTTCCGCGTGCCGAGATCACGAAATCCGCGCCGAGCGACCGGGCCACATCGACCGGGAATGGATTGCGCAGGCCACCATCGACGTAATTGCGACCCTCGAGCGTTGCCACCGGAAAGACCAACGGCAAACTGATCGAGGCGCGAATCGTGTCCGTCAGGTTGCCCTTCAAGATCGGTGTGCTGACGCCGGGACGCAATTCGGTCGCCATGATCGCCAACGGAGGAGAGGTCGTCTCGATCCGACCGTCCGCCACCAAAGCGCGATAGACACGCTCGAAACCGCCAATCTTGAGCAGGGATTGCGTGAACGGAAAGTTGATGCTGACCAGCTCGTTCTGATGCCGCGACATCTTCGCAAAAATCTTGTTGACCGTTTCAAAGCTGTAACCGCTGGTGTACAGGCCCGAAACCATCGCGCCCGCCGAGGTGCCGACGATCAAATCAATCGGCACGCCAGCCTCGGTCAATTCTTGCAGGACGCCAAAATACGCGAAACCTCGAGCGACACCACCGGCGATGAGGATGGCGACTTTCGGACGGGGTATTGCCGGTTGAGCAACCGGCGCGGGATCGGATTGCGCAAAGACCAGACCAAGAGACAAGCTCGAGAACAGCAGCACAAGCACCAGGACGAAACGGGAGATCAGCACGCAACCGTTGTACCCGAGTTGTTTCAAGGCCCGATCAAGACGCATTGCAGACCATGCTGACACGGCTCGAGATTTGCAACGGGTAAAACCTCAATCTTGCGTGCCTGTCGCACCCAATCCGATCAGCATCTTTCGTGCTTCGGCCACCAGGTACAACGAGCCCGTGACCAGCACCCGGCCCCGTTCTGGCACAGATTCAAGGCTGGCCCGCAAAGCGGTCTCGAGGTCATCGAAAGCCTGCCCGTCAAACTCGAGCGCGAGTGCTTTCGGGTCCGCACCCAACGCGCCCGGGGAAACGAAACGCACCTCGCTGGCCAGTTCACGCAACGGCTCGAGCACGCCACGCACGTCCTTGCGGGCCATCGCGCCAAACACCAGGGCAAACCCAGGTTTGAGGCTCGCCGCGAGCGCCCGTGCCGCCGCCGGATTGTGCGCCCCATCCAAGATCACCGCCCGATTGTGAACCTCGAGCTTTTCCATGCGTCCGGGCCAACTCGCCTCGAGTGCCGCCGAGACCTCCGCCTCTTCCAGTCCGAGCAAACGCAAGCCAGCCACCGCCAACGCCGCATTCTCGAGTTGAAACACGCCGCGTAGGGCTGGCTTGTGCGGCAAGGCGAACAGCTCATCGTCTGGCGTGAAGACATGCAATTGTGCGCTACGCTCAAGCGCCACGCCACGAATCACCTCGAGCGCTTCGCCCCGCGCCGCCGTCACGACTGGCACGCCAGCCCGGATCGCTCCAGCCTTCTCGAGCGCAATCTGCGCCAGGTTTGGACCAATCGTTTCGACATGATCGAAATCCACATTCGTGATCACTGTCAAGATGACATTCTCGAGGTTCATGGTCGCATCTCGCGCCCCGCCGACGCCCGCCTCGACCACGGCAATCTCGACGCCGGTTCGCGCAAAATGCGTGAATGCCATCACGACCGACAAATCAAAAAATGCGGCCTCTGTCAAATCCCGTTGCGCCCACTGCACGAACCGCACGACCTCCGATTCGGGAATCTCGAGGCCATCGACCGTGATGCGTTCGCGGAAATCCAACAAATGCGGCGAGGTGAAACGTCCAACCCGGTCGCCCGCCGCCCGCAAACCCGCACTGATCATCGCGCAGACGCTCCCCTTGCCGTTCGTGCCAATCACATGCACGCCACGAAACGAGCGTTGCGGATTGCCAAACTGCTCGAGCAACCCTCGAGCCCGTTCAG
>JAYURE010000657.1:0-3581 GCA_043756345.1 Deinococcales bacterium
CGCGGCATCCGCAATGTAGATCGGGCCGTCGTAGGCCTGCACGCGACCGGTGTTGCTTTGACCATCGGGCAATTCTTGTTCCTCGAAGGTCACGGCCCAGCTTGTCGGTGGGGTTTTGAAGACATCGGTGTTGTACATCAGCACGTTCGGACCCCATTGGTACGGTGTGCCGTACTGAACACCATTGACGGTGTGCCATGGTGCTTTCTGCAAGCGCTTATCCACCGTGCCGAAGCTTGGGATCAATTTTGTGTTGATCGGTTGGATCTTCTTGCCGTAAATCAAGCGCAGGCTCGCGTCACCGGAGGCCGTCACGAGGTCGTAACCACCTTGGTTCATCAAGGACACCATCTCGTCGGACGTGCCAGCGGTTTTGACAACCACCTTGCATTTCGTGGCCTTCTCGAAGCCCGTCACCCAGTCATACGCCTTGTCGCTTGCGCCGCGTTCGATGTAACCGGGCCAGGCCACAATGCTGACCTCACCCTCGAGCTTGCCGAGTTTCTGCATGCCCATGTTTTGCGCCAGTGACAGGCCAATGCCTGCCCCGACTGCCGTGACGCCCAACGCCGATAGGACCCATCTCGTGTGCTTCATACGTGCCTCCCTGTGATGGCTACCTTGCGATGACCATCCTGAATTGATTAGCTCAAGGGTCAATCTAGCTGTTGGGAATCTTCTGATCAAGTGGCTGGGTTCACGGTGTTGTAAACAAAAAGAGGTCTCAGGATCAACAATCAATATTGAAGCATCCCAAAGCTCGAGGTTTGATCCTTGGTTGATTCATTGGGCTTGTGATGTTGAACCAGAAGGCAATGGGCTCGAGAGGGACAACACGAGCGAGGTCAGTGGTTCGGATCGAGGGTTTAGTTCAGTGGCAGATCACGTGGGTTTGTACTGCAAGAAGTTCGAGCGAGGTGATTAAAATGGCGCACCTGTTCCAAATAAATTCCAGTTCATCGTATCGTTTCACCTCGTTTTTAAGAGAAATTGTCGAAGTAGTGTATTTTCGCATATTCAAGATTTATATTCATTTCTACATTGTAAACCAAAAAAAGAGACGTTTAGAAAAATCCCCTCGTTAGCACCTATGGTTAACATTAACGATTTAACTTTGCATTTACAGGTTCAAATGGATGGTTTTTCGCGTTTGTTCTAGAGAACAAATTGGAATTAACCTACCGGCGAATTCGCAATACTTTACCAAATAGAAACATTTTCGATATTTTTTACCCCCATTTAGGGGATAACAAACTCGAGTCAGGTCGCTACCATGCCTCTTGAGGTTAAACATGGTCCCACATCAAAAACAACATTTTCTCCGACAGGACAGGCCCTCTCGGGCACAACACTCGAACGGATTTTCGCTCATCGAATTGCTGGTCGTTATTGCCCTGATCGGCATTTTATCGACGGTCGGTATTCTGGCTTTAAAGGGTTTGAACAACCCACTGAACAACGAAATATCACGCATGAATCAGCAATTGCGCCAAGTGCGTTCTCGAGCGATTCTTTCCACCTCGGCGATCAAACTCGAATTGGAATCAGGATCGACCACGAAACTGCTGGCCAAACGTGCCAAATCTTGCTCGGCAATAGCGACCGAATGGCAGGCCGTTACGCAACTCGACATCACCCTCGAACCAGATGTGACGTTCGGCACTGTGGGCAGCCTTTGCTTTGAACCCCGAGGAACCACCAGTAGCGCGGCAGCAATTGAACTTGTATACCGTGAAAAAAGCCGATGGCTTGATGTCTACACCGCAGGGTCAGTGGTTCCACGATGAATACGAACATCACGAACACTCAATTCTCGAATACCGAATCGCTGATCGACACACAGCCTTTATCTCACCGAAAAAATGCGGGCTTCACACTGACTGAAGTCCTGCTCGCCATCACCGTTATCGCCGTTGTCTTCAGTGTTGCCATTCCCGTATTCGTGTCATTCGCGGGCATCAACAGGCTTTCAGAGCAACGCACTGTGGCAAACAACGCCGTGCGGCAATCGCTCGAGTTGTTGCGTAACGTTCCAATCTCCACCATGCCCAACAGCGGAAGCATCGTTCAGAACCTAACGCTTGACGGGCACGCGCTGGTCATTACCACCTATTACTGCCCAGTTACCACAGCCCCATGCAACGCCACCAGCAAGAACATCAAAGCAGAGGTGAAAGAGAATGGAAAAGTGCTCACCACGATCAGCACCGTGTTCAGCGATTACAACAACTGAGGACTTAACGAAGTTCCTCGAGGTTACTGGGTCGCGCCGCGAGCGTTCGGCCGGCTTCACGGTCATCGAAATGCTGATCGCCATGATGGTTGGTGGCGTGGTCTTGGCAGCCGTATTCACAGGTGTTTTCTCAAGCCGTAACCTGATGCAAACCGACATGGCCCGCACCAACGCCAACCAAAACCTACGTGATGTCATGGATGTGCTCAGCGCCGAATTGCGCCAAAGCGGTCAAAGTTTGCAAGGTGTGATTCCAGCGATAGCGCTGACCAGCAGCGGGTCCGATGCTACAGGTTGGACCTCGAGGATCACCGCATGGCGTTCACCGGTCGGTGAGTACCTGATCGCTTGCCAAGCGCTGGCGGGAACTCCGACCAGCATTGCGTTGCAATCCACAGACCCTGCAATCATTGCTGCCTACAACGGCTGCACCGGCAACGGTCAAGAGGCAGTTCGCACCCAATGGAGCGATTACCTTTCCAAACACCCGAACGCCCGATTGTACGTTTACGATCCGGTCGCCAAGGTTGGCGAGATGATCAACGTCACGCTGGCCAGCAGCACTGCAATCACCGTTACTGGCGCACTGACCAGGACTTACCCCGCCAATGTCAGTCCGCGATTGTACCTGATTGAAACCCGAACGTTTGGCCGAACCGGGAACATCCTGATGGCCTCTCGAGATGGGGCGGTAAGCGAACGCATGGCTCCAAACATCACCTCATTCAAGGTCGAGGTTCAAACCTGCACCACCGCTGCCATACCCGTCTGCACTTGGAGCACAGCGTTCGCACCCTCGAGCACAAATTTGTGGACGGGCATTTCTGCGATTCGCGTTTCACTCAAAGGACAAGAACGCGTAAACAACAAAACCTCAGATCGCACGCTGACCTCGAACATTTTTCCGCGCAACACCCTCAACGCCAACTGACAATCTGAATGTCATCCCAAGGAGTTTGTGTGCAACCCATCCCAGCATCACATTTTCAAATCCCATCAAAACGCCATGAATCTGGCTTCGCCATGCTGACCGTCCTGATCGCCATTGTGCTGCTCGGCGCGATGATCAGTTTCTACTCGTACATGACCATTCTCGAGGGGGCAAGCAACCGCACATCAACACAATCCAACAAGGCGTTTTATTCTGCCGAGGCGGGCCTGAACACCCGTGCCGAGGCGCTGCGCCAACGTTTCACCCAGTTTGAACGTCCAAGCGGAACCTCGCCAAGCAAAGCCAGTGATGGCACGTACTGCCTTGGAGCAGCAGCGAGCAACGGTGCTTCAGATTTCGCCTGCCAGTCGCAAGAACTCAACGGTGCGAGCGTCAAAACCTACGTCGTGGACAAGA
>JAYURE010000658.1:0-3577 GCA_043756345.1 Deinococcales bacterium
AAGTGAAAAGAAAAGGCTCGAGAATCACGCACTTTCCACCTTCCACTTTTCACTGATTTTTGCTCAAGAACCCGTAAGTCCCATTTCACGGCTGCACCCCGAGCAACTTTATCTCGAGCTTTTTCTGAATTCAGTCTTCAATTTTCGTGAATGATCAATGAGTTTTTGGTGACGTTTTCAGTTTATTGAAACACAAAATTCAACGAAATCATGTTCTGAACACGAAATTTCCGCAATCACCAATCTAAAGACCAGATAAAGCTTGACAACGTTTTCAAGACTGGTTATTGTTTTGGCAACAAATGCACACCTGTTCACCTCCCCCGCAACCGAAGATTCATCATTTGAAACCGGCTCGAGAAACCACAAGGAGGCCATCATGCCCGAGCCAGTCACGATCAATGATGTCGCAAACACCGCTGGAGTCTCGATCAACACCGTTTCACGCATTCTCAATGGCACCGCCCAAGTCGCCGCCGACAAACGGCATCGGGTGCTCGAAGCGGTCAAAATCCTCGGCTACCGGACCAGTGTTCAGTCGCAATCGTTGCTTCGTGGACGCTCACAAACCATCGGGATCATCACGCCAGACATGTCCAGTGCCTTCTATGCGGCGGCCCTCGCTGGCGTCGAATACAACCTCTCAAACAGCGGATTTTATCCCCTGTTCGCCAGCGCCCACTGGCAGGCAGAAACCGAAACGATGGGCATTCATGTGCTGCTTTCTCGCGGGGTGGACGGCCTGGTCGTCATGGGCGGCCTCTCCTCTGACCGCTTCTTGAATGAACTGGCCGAACGCCTGCCCATCGCCATCATGGGTCGAATCGTTCCGGGCCTCGAGACGCAAAGCATCGCCATTGACAACGTAGAGGGCGCAATCTTAGCCACCAAGCACCTGATCGAACTCGGTCATCGGCGCATCGCGCACATCGGAGGGCCGAGGAGCAATACGGATGCCCAAGCTCGGCTGTTGGGGTATCGCAATGCGCTCGAGCAGCACAACATCGAATTCAACCCGAACTTGATCGTTGAGGGCGATTGGCTCGAGACCTCCGGCATGATCGCCCTCGAGTCCATATTGGCCCGAGGCAGCAGTTTTTCAGCCATTTTTGCCGCCAATGACCAGATGGCCCTCGGCGCTCACCTCGGATTGACGCGGCGTAACCTGCGCGTGCCTGACGATATTTCACTGGTCGGTTTCGATGACCTTCCCGGCACGGCCTTCAGCAATCCGCCTTTGACGACCGTGCGTCAACCGATGACCTTGATGGGCCGTGCGGTCGCGCATCATGTGGTTGCCACCTTGCAGAATCAGACCTATACGTTTGAGCCCCTCAAAGCCGAACTGATCGTGCGCGAATCGACCCGTCGTGTCAGTTCTGAGTTTGCAGAGGATTTGTATGCCCACCATTGAACTTCTTTTTTGAATGTCCGTTGAAAACCTTTTCAAGATTCTCACTGTTGTTCGCACCCGGCAATAACAACTCGCACCGAGTCTCAAATCATGTCGATTCGAACACTCCCAGTCAGGTCTATCCCTCAAGCAGCCATCTCGAGTAGCGGTCCGCTCGCTCCTTCAAAACTTGCAAGACACCATGGAGGACTCTTTGAATCAAACTTTGGCATCGCAACTCAAACCCCCCAAACAAGAGCCGACCAAACAAGAGCCGACCAAACAAGAGCCGACCGGCCAAAGGAGATTCACATGAAAAACCCTTCAATCAGCGTATTCCTGATCCTGAGTGGTGCTCTCACATTCAGCGCCTGCAACACCAGCCCGAACATCGCGCCCAGCACCCTCGAGACTGGCCCTATTGATACCAGCATCGAAAGTTCGAGTGGAAAACTAGGCAGCAAGGCCGCACCCGCCAACGTCCTGCCCCGCACCGGCTGGACCGTAACCGCCAGTCCAACCGGCATCGGCAACCCGAACATCATCTTTGACGGCAACGAAACCGTCGCTTGGACCTCGAGCGCCATTCAAAGCAACACCATGGCGATTCAGATTGACCTGGGCGCAGCACGGGCTTTCAACAAAATCGTCATGGATGCCGGGATTGGATCACAGAATTACGCACGTTCGTACCAAATTTACCTCTCGCCAGACAACAGCGGTTGGGGACCGATGATTGCCAGCAACCAAACCGCGACCGGACCCCGACTCGAGATTGACCTTGGGGCACGCAGCGGACGCTACCTGACGATTCAACTCGGTTACGCAGCACCCAACAAACCCTGGAGCATCAGTGAACTCTGGCTGACCGGAGCCGCACCCGTCGTGACCGGCACTCGAGATCCGTGGTTGCGACCATTCAGCGCCAATAGCATTTGGAACACCCCGATTGGGGCAGGGGCACAATACGTGCTGCCCGGTCATTTCAAGGGCGGCACAGCCCACAACGCCGACACGGAGATTTACTTCAAACTCAAAACCAGCGATCCATTGCGACCCATTTACGGCACGCCAGACTGGACGAACCGCTGCGGAGACCGTGGCTTCCGACAAAAAGAGCCCGATGGCGTGACACCCTTGAGCGTTAACTTCCCGGACAGTTTCACGATCAATGGGGTTGATGGGGCCAACACACCCAACAACGTCGCCACGTTCTTGAAACCGGATGGAAACTCGCTGATCGCCATTGAACCGCTGGCACGCTGCACCGTCGGCGGAGACATCTTCGGTTGGGTCAAAAACGACACCGGTAACGAAACCTTGACCGGCACGGGATACTTCGGAGGACACTGGGGCTCTGGTTTGTCGGGCTTTGGCGGCAGCATCCGCCACGGCGAACTGACCGGAACAGCCCCGATCAATCACGTCCTGAAACTCAACGTTCCCGGCAATTACCTCTACTTTGATGGCAACAACCCGGAAACCACCGTCAACGGCGTGGTCTTGGACGGAAAAGGCTACCGTTGGCCCGCCGACCGCAACGACTCGGGCGCTCCGGGCAATTACAAAACGGGCATTCTGAACAAGGCCGCCAAGATGGGCGCACTCGTCGCCATTCCAGCGGGCGTCAACCTCTCGAGCCTGGGATTGACGAACCCAGCCGCGATCAAGCTCGCCAAGACATTGCAAGATTACGGTGCGTACATCGTTGATGATGCGGGGGCCGTCGTCTCGAGGGCAGCCGGAGGCGAATACGACTACGCGCAATTCAGCCTGAGCGTTCAACGCGAGGCCGAAGGCGAATTCCGTGAAGCATTCGGTTACGAATTCGGACAGGATTTCAACGCCAGCGGTCCAGCCCGAACCTGGTTCGATGATTACGGCAAACTGATCAGGGCGCTCGCCATCATCAACAACAACGCCCCAACCAGCATCGGTGGACCAGGCGCACGGCGCGTGACCAATACACTGCCCGCCTTCGGACCAACCGACCAGCAAGCCCCAACTACTCCCAGCAACCTGCGCGTCACCAGCCGCGAATCGACCAACGTCACCCTCGCCTGGAACGCCTCGAGCGACAATGTTCGCATCATGCGTTACGACGTGCTCAACGCGGGCAAAGTCGTCGCATCAAGTTATGGCGCGGCCAGTTTGAAACTCGAGAACTTCAAACCGAACACGATC
>JAYURE010000659.1:0-3574 GCA_043756345.1 Deinococcales bacterium
TGTTCTTGAACATCAGGGTATCTCCCGGCGAAACGTGAACCTCAAGGGTGCGAAAGTGCCTTTGGAATCCCACCGGCTTTAGCCGTGGGAGGATGTCAAAGTTCTCCTTGGTTTGAAGTAGGGCGAATCCATTGCTATCCGTCACGACAAAAAGCACGTAAATCAAATCAGCAGACTGATCCTGACGGAATGCGACCCTGAACGTGGCTTTGTCGAGAATTTGAATCGAATCTGGAATCATCTTCACCCCTCCGTGATCACCAACGCATCCAACCTCGTGCTGTTCTCGAGTTGCGTGCTGCCACTGACCCGAATCACTTCCGCCTTCTGCCGGTACTCGAGCAGCGTGAACGCATCGACGTAACTCATGGCGCTGCGCAATGCCTGCTCGTAGGCTTTGAAAACCTCGGCAACTTTTTCCCCGGCATATTTGACGCGACCCTGTGTGCCCTCAACAAATTCGGAATTCCCTTTGGCTTTGGCGCTCGCCATCCCGAAATAATCTTTGAATTGCTCGCCGCCGTGCGCGTAAATCGGCGAGCACGTCTCGAGCGCCCCGGCGAATGGTCGGCCCATCATCACGACGTTCGCGCCCAAGGCGAGGGCTTTGCAGAAATCTGCCGTGCCTTTGATGCCGCCGTCGATGCAAAGGTGATTCCTCGAGTTGCCTGCGACCTGTTCGACCAGCCAGGCGTTTGGGCTGCCGATGCCGGTCACGCCTCGGGTGGTGCAGGCGCTGCCCGAGCCGACGCTGTACTTTTGAATCAGGCGTTGCCTGGCATCGATAAAACGTTGCACCGCTTTGGGCGTGCCGAAATTTCCGGCCATCAGGATGTTCTCGTGGTTTTCCCAATCGGTCACGTCTTCATCTTCTAAAATCGCGCCGTTGGCGATGTCGATGCTGACGATCAGGCCATTCGTGCGCATCAGGCGTGGTTTGTGCGTGCGAAATTCGGTCAAACTGACCGCCATGCCGATGTGAACGCCCTCGGCGGCCAGTTTCGCGCACAGGTCGTAACGGTCATCGAATGGCGTGTTGATGCCTCGGGACTGAATGTGCGCCCCGCCCGCCTCATTGACGGCCCGCGCAAATTTCGGGTTCGGTTCGTGATTTCCAGCGTAATTCGTGTCAAAGACCGCCATGCTCGCCGTAAAAATTGGCAATCCAAGCTTGAACGGGCCAACTTTGGCGCTCGTGTCCACGTCTTTGCGGGATTTGACGCGGCTCGAGGCGGCGGGCAGGATCAGGACATCATCGAATGTGAACGCTTCGCTGCTCGAGGTTTTCATGGTTGCCTCCCTGGGCAAGAATAGGTCGAAATGTCAGGTCTGAGGAATGTCTTGCATGGCTCGAAAATCTGGTATTCGCTCGAGAATTCTAAGCCGTTTTGACTTTCCTCTTTCCTCTTTCCTCTTTCCTCTGCTTTTCCGGGTTTTCGCTTCACCTTTTGCGTGCTAGAATCTCGCCCGGTACGATCCCTTCCGGTTTGAGTCTGAATCTTGGGTTCGTGAAGGCACAAAAAAGCCTCGCAGGTGCGAGGTGGTGGTGCGCCCGAGGGGATTCGAACCTCTGACCTTTGCCTCCGGAGGGCAACGCTCTATCCGGCTGAGCTACGGGCGCGTGAATCAAAAAAGTAGCACGACCCGCAAGGGATTTCAAGCAGCACATAAAAGCACGATCTGGAGGAAGTACCCGTGAACGACCTGCCAAAACGCACCCGTATCGTTGAAGATTCCGAACCCGTCACCACTCGCACAATTGTCTCGAGGGTGGTGCTTGGCATTGTTGCCGTGGCGTTGCTGGCGGGCATGGTGGTGCAGTTCACACCGCAACTCGGTGGTGGGCGTGCAGGCCCAGGCCAAGACGAGGGTCCAACCGCTTTTACAGTCAATGGTGAGGCGATCAGCGAACGCGCTTTCGAGCGTAACAAGCGCAGCGATCAACTCTCGAGCTTAAATTTGGGCGGCGCGATTGGTCAGGATGTTCAGGCGATGCTGATCAATCAGACGGTCTTGATCACGGCAGCCAAGCAGGATGCGGCCCGTGTGAATGTCTCGCAGGCTGAGGTCAAAGCGAGCATCGATCAGATTCGTCAGCAAAACAACCTCGCCGATGATGCCGCGTACTTGCAGGCGATTCAGGGTCAAGGTTTCACCGATGCGTCTTTCCGCCAGCAGCAACGCGGGCAATTGCAAATCCAGAAGCGTGTCGAAGAACTCTCGAAGGGCGCAGCCACCACCGATGAGGAACTCAAATTCTTCTACGAGCAAAACAAGCAAAATTACAAAAACGAGGAACGTATCGAGGCGCGACAGATTGTCGTCAGTGACAAGAAGGCTGCCGATGATGCGTTGGCTCGAGTCAAAACTGAGGATTTCGCTGCGGTCGCCAAAGCGGTTTCCAAAGAGGGTGCAGATGCCGACGGCGCTTTGAATGCCAAGAAGGGCGAGAAAGTTCCTCAACCGATCACCAAGTTGACGCTCTCGAGCAAGGTCGCGGATGCCGCGTTCAAACTCACCAGCGGTGGCACGACGGGTGTGATCGAGGACAACGGCAAGTTCTACATTTTGAAAGTTGAAAAATTCTTGGCTGCCGGTTCGCAATCTTTCGAGGAGGCCAAAGCGAAACTCGAAACGGACACGAAGGCCAGCAAGCAGAATCAGGTGATTGAGGCTTGGGTCAAGGACATCACTGCGAAGGCGAAGGTTGTTTTCCCGGAAGGCTCGAAGCTTTCATTGTTCGATCCGGTTGTGGCGAAAGTCGGCACGACGGATGTCAAGCTGGCCGAACTGAACCGCGAGGTCTACAGCAACCCGCAAATCGGGCAGTTCTTGCAACAGGGCGGCGCTCAGAACGGTGCTTTGATCACGCAGTTCTTCAAACCACAGGCGCTCGAGAACATCTTGAACCGTGTGGTTGCCACCGCCGCCGCCAAGAAGCTCAATCAGCCGTTCATTGGTACGGGCGCGGAAGTTCTGGCCGCCGTGCAACAGTATCAAACCCGTGATGTGACCGTGACCGATGCCGAAGTTCGCAAGTATTACGACGATAACAAAGCCACGTATGGCGCTCCTGCCAGTGCGAATGCGAGCGAAGCGACCTTCAATACGCTGGTCGATGCCAAAAGCTTCCGCTCGGGCTTCATTGCCGGCGGCAAGGATTTCACCAAGGACGCCGCGAAGCTCAAAGGCACTGTGAATGAACTTGGCAGCATCGGTGGCGAAACGACCGATCCGGCGTACAAGAAGGCTGTTTTTGAAACCAAGGCATTGACCAAAGTCGTTGGCGGTCAAGTCACCGATGTGATCGAGAAGGAAGGCAAGTTCAAAGTTTTGTACGTCACCGATTTGAAAGAGGCTCAGGTCAAACCATTCTTGGAAGCCAAAGCGGATGCGACCGAGAAGGCACTGGCCGCCAAACGCGCCAAGGCCGGTCAGGATTGGATCGCCAAGGAACGCAAAGGCGTGACCATCGTCAACAACTTGGATAAAGTCAACAAGGAACTCGAGGCTCGAGCCAAGAAAGCGGACGAGGACAAAGTGCTCGAGGAGAAACGCCGTAAGGCGAGCGAGA
>JAYURE010000660.1:0-3566 GCA_043756345.1 Deinococcales bacterium
GCGGACAATTCGCGCCGCCGAACACCAAAAACATCTCGAGTGCCGCCGTACAGGTGCGCCTTCCCAGCGACACCAGAATCGGCCTGACCAACGCGGGCGGCGATGCGTACCCGATAGCTGGATTTACCTGGGCGCTCGCCTATCAGGATCAACGCTACGGTACTCGCACGCTCGAGCAGGGTAAGGCGCTCGCGGATTTGCTGTGGTGGATCACGCACGAAGGGCAGGCATTGATCGAACCGCTCGGTTATGCGGGACTACCACAAACAGCGGTGGCTCGGACCGAGACGATCATCCGTTCGATGCGTTTCGGGGCAGTCAAGTTTCGTCCGTGATTTGCTGGGATCACAAATCGCTGACAATTCGGCGATAGCGTCCGAAGGTGAATAAAAATCTTGTCATCATCGCCGCACTGGTTTCCGGTTTCGCCCTCGCGCAAAGCACCTGGCCGAACGCACCAACCACCGACGGCAAACCCAAGCTGCTCGAGACGCATGCCATGACCGGAGTCAGCGTGGCGAACCTCGCCAATCCACCGTACAACCTCGAGAAGTCCACGAAGAACGGTTTGCCAAACCCGAACCTGGTCAGTTTCGGATCGGCAATTGTTTGGGGCAACGGCAACGAATTTTACGGCATCACGGATCGCGGCCCGAACGGAGATCACAAAAACGCGGCGGGCGAAGTGGATGGCAAACTCTTCCCGCTCCCAGAATTCAACCCGACGATCATGCGTCTGGCCCTGGATGGCGCGAGCGGTTTGAAAATGCTCGAGACGATTCCACTCGTCGATTCTGCGGGCAAGGGTGTCAGCGGATTGCCGAACGACAAAACCGATGACATCCCGTTCAGTGAACCAGCAGGCGATGCAAAAGCGATTCCGTTCAATCCGAACGGTGTGGACACCGAAGCGATCCAACGCTTACCAGACGGTAAATTCATTTTCTCCGAGGAGAACTCCCCATCTGTGCTGATCGTGTCCGCCAAGGGCGAGGTGCTGATGCGTTACACGCCCGCCAACAAGAAACTCGAGGGTGCGACCTACCCGGTCAAGAACATCCTGCCCGCCGTGCTCTCCAATCGGCGCGGCAACCGTGGCTTTGAAAACCTGGCGCTCTCCAAAGATGGCAAGACGGCCTTCGTGATCATGCAGTCCTCGATGGGCAGCACCAAGGACGCGCAACTCGAGGCGAGCCGTGTGGTCCGTGCAATCAAGCTGGATGTCAGCGATCCGTTGAACGCGAAAGTCAGCGGCATGTACCTCGTACCAACCAGTCCGAAAGCAGATTATCCGGCGACCAAAGACCAACGCGACCTGAAGTATTCCGAAGCTGTCTGGATCGCGCAGGATAAACTCTTGATGCTTGAGCGGGCCGCGAAATTGGTCAAGTTGTTCGTGGTTGATTTTGCCAAGGCATCGAACATTTTAGATCGTCCCGAAGCGAACAACAATGCGTTGCTGTTCGACCGGGCTAACACGGATTTGAAATTGTACGGTGTCGAAGTTCCAACCCGCGAACAGGTCTTCTCGAGCGCGGACCTGCCACAAATCGACGAGGAAAAACTCGAAGGTCTGGCGGTCTTGAACTCGAGCGTGGTTGCCTTGGCGCATGACAATGATTTTGGCATCGGTGACAACACGACGAACGCACCATCGAAACTTTGGATTGTGCAACTTCCCAAAGAATTGCCCGTCGCAAGATAAAGTCCAAGTCCAACACCACGCTCGAGCCGTGCTTTTCTTGCGGCTCGGGTTTTTGTTTCACGAATTTCGCGCAGACCATTTCTTCCAGACAATTCCATGACAGACCTTTGCCTGACAAAGCCTCGTTAGCATTCCCTCGAGCCAAGAACATTCAGGCTCGAGCGGAGGCAACATGATTCGTTTAGAGGGAGTTTCACACACGTACACCAACGGCACGGTCGCTTTGCGCGACGTGGATTTGAAACTCAACTCGAACGATTTCACGGTTTTGATCGGACCGAGTGGCGCTGGCAAAAGCACCTTGATGCGGGTGCTGAACGGCCTGGTCAAACCATCAAACGGTCTGGTCTGGTTGAATGATCTCGAAGTCACGCACGCGAACGAAACGCAGGTGCGACTCGAACGGCGCAGCATCGGCATGGTTTTCCAACAGTTTAATTTGGTCAAACGCATGACGGCACTCGAGAACGTGCTGATCGGACGGCTTGGTTTCATGAGGGCATGGCGATCCACGTTCAAGGCGTACACCCGCGCAGACCGCGAACTCGCCTTCGCCTGCCTCGAACGTGTTGGAATGGCCAATTACGCCTGGCAACGCGCCGACACGCTTTCCGGCGGACAGCAACAGCGTGTCGGAATCGCTCGAGCACTGGCGCAACAACCGCGTTTGATTCTGGCCGATGAACCGATCTCGGCACTCGATCCAAAAAGTGCGGATCAAGTCATGGAACTCTTGCGGAGCATTCAACAGGACGACGGCATCGCGGTCGTCACCAACCTGCACCACCTCGAGCGTGTGCGAGAAGTTGGCGAGCGCGTGATCGCACTAAAACGTGGGCGAGTGGTTTTTGACGGATCGGCGATGACGCTCTCTGAGGCCGTGGTGCGCGAGTTGTACTACGACGACATGAGCGAGGTCGATCACCTTGAGGGCGAACAGATCGTGGTCATGCGTCCAACCCTCGAGTCCAAAAAGCCAACCGTGACCAAATTGAATTCCCCGAGTTTCTTGCCGTTGCACAACGGTGAGATGCCGTACACGTCCGATCCATTCGAGCCTCTATCACCCTCGAAATTCTCGAGCGTGCAACTTGAACATGTACAGGTTAAAAAGGAGTGGGAGAAATGAAAACGAATCGCATTGCAGTGATGGTTGGTCTCGGGCTCGCAGGATTTGCAGCACTCGCCATCGACGGTTTGGCCCAAGCGGACCGTGCAGGCTGGCCAACCGAACTGGTCATGGCTTCCGTACCGGTCGAGGGCAGCAAAGACGCCACCGAACGCGCCAAGCCTTTCGTGGCCTACCTCGAGAAAGCCTTGAACCTGAAAATTAAATTCACCAACGGCGCAGATTACTCCGCCGTTATCATCGCGCAACAAAACAAGCAAGTCGATTTTGCCGCCTACGGTCCAGGCTCGTACATTGATGCCGCAGCCCGCGCCAACGTCGAGGCGTTCGCTCGAGAGAACTCGATCAAAAACGGGCTCGGGTACTACAGCATGATTATTTCCAAAAAAGACGGCCCAATCAAAACCTTTGCCGATGCCAAAGGCAAAAACTTTGCATGGGTTGACCCACAAAGCACGTCCGGTTACAAGGTTCCGCTGGTGTATTTCTGCAAGGATTTGAAAATGAAAGCGCAGGATTACTTCAAAACTGTGACCTTCGCAGGCACGCACGAGAACGTGATCCTCGGCGTTTCCAACGGACGTATTGAAGTTGGGGCCACGAACGACCTGTCCATCGTCAGCGCCAGCGAAAAAGGCGTCATCAAGGGTGAGGCCGAATATAATATTCTCTGGAAGTCCAAACTCATTCCCGCATCACCGTGGGCCGTGCGCAAGGATTTGCCTGCCAGTC
>JAYURE010000661.1:0-10123 GCA_043756345.1 Deinococcales bacterium
CTTGCGCGGTTACGGACGCTCGAGCAAACCCATTGGCCTTCCCGATCACAGCAATTACAGCAAACGCGAGATGGCCGCCGATCAACGTGAGGTCATGCGACAACTCGGATTTGAGAAATTCAATCTCTGCGGTCATGACCGTGGTGCTCGAGTTTCGCATCGGTTGGCGATGGATTTTCCCTCGAGCGTCGAACGGCTCGCGGTGCTCGACATTTCACCGACCTTAACGATGTACGAACAAACCAGCATGGCTTTTGCCACGGTTTACTACCACTGGTTTTTCCTGATCCAACCAAGCCCGTATCCCGAGAATCTGATCGGCGCAGATGCCATTGCTTACCTCGAGCACAAGATGGGTAGTGGCAGCGCAGGCATGAGTCCATTCACCCCCGAAGCCCTCGAGTCGTACCGATCTGCATTCACGCCGGAAACAGTGCATGCAACTTGCGAGGACTACCGTGCCTCAGCCAGCATCGACCTCGAGCATGACCGGGCAGATCGCAATGCTGGTCGCAAACTGAACATGCCGCTGCTCGTGCTGTGGGGTAAAAACGGAGCCATCGAAAAGTGTTTTCACCCGCTCGAGGATTGGAAAGAAGTCGCCGACGATGTGCGTGGTCAAGCCTTACCCGGCGGTCATTATTTGGCCGAAGAACTTCCCGAAAAAACGCTCGAGGCACTGCTCGGCTTTTTCTTGTAAACCACCACTTTTGCTGAATGACAATTACACCGAGTCCACGTATACTTCCGCCCAAGGAGAACCAAACGGTTCTCGAGCCACACCTACAACGGTCGGAGGGGTCATGAAAAAAGTTCTCGCAAGCATCGCACTCGGAGCGTTCGCGGCAAGTGCCATTGTTTCGAGCGTCGGCAACCAAACTGCTCTCGCCGCCGAAAGCTGCAAAACCATCCGCATGGGATTCAACCCGGCCCAAGACGCGACCAAAGTCTTGACCAGCGCCAAACCGATCACGAATTACTTGGAAGAAACCGTGCGTGGTGTCGAATTCAAAGCTACCGTCGCCCAAGATTACCGTGGCCTGCTCGAGGCGATGCGCTCCGGCCAACTCGATTTTGCATGGCTGAATCCATCGGGTTATGTCGATGCCAGCAAAGAAGGCATCGCCGATGTCCTGCTTAAATCCTCACGCGAGGCTGGCCCTTTCTACTGGAGCGCCTTCATCGTCAAAGCTGACAGTAAATTCCGCAAGCTTGAGGACCTGACTGGCGCGAGCGTCGCCTGGGTCGATCCGAACTCTGCTGCTGGCTACTTGTTCCCTCGGGCAACTTTGGCGCAGAACAAGTTTGATCCAGATAAGTTCTTCGGTAAGGAAGTTTTTGCGGGCGGTCACGATGCTGTAGTGCTGGCCGTGATGAACGGCAGCGTCGATGCCGGTGCGACCTTCGCCAACAACACCAAAGGAACGTCCGGCGCTTGGACGCAGTACCTCAAAGAGGCCGATTGGAAGAAGATCCGCGTGATTACCTACTCCAAACCGATTCCAGGCGATACCGTCTCGGTGCGCAGAACCTTCAATGCATTGTGCAAAGACACCGTGACCGAAGTGGTCAACGCCTTGATCGCCATGAAGTACAAACCCGAAACTCGCAAGATGCTCACAGACTTGTACCGCATTAACTTTTTGGTGCCCGCCAAGGACAGCGATTACGACATCGTGCGTGACGCGAACAAGTACAAAAAGTAAACCGGCCCCATTTGAGTTTAATGATTTCAGGGCTCGAGGTTGGCTGAACTCGAGCCCTGTTTCGATTTCATTCTGTGTTGTTCGATGTGTTTGAGATTTGGAATCCACCATGATTGAAATCCAGAACCTGAGCAAGATTTTTCCTGATGGCACTCGAGCCCTCGATGATGTCAGCCTGTCGATTCAGGATGGCGAATTCATTGCGGTGATCGGCTTGTCCGGTGCTGGTAAGAGCACCTTCATCCGTTGCTTGAATCGTTTGAACGATCCGACCTCGGGCAAGATTTTGCTCGATGGGCGCGACATCGCCAGCGCTCAAGGCCGCGAGTTGCGCGAGTTGCGGCGCAAGGTCGGATTTATCTTTCAGCAGTTCAACCTGACCGAACCGCTCTCGGCGCTCGAGAATGTTTTGGCGGGAAGGCTTGGGTATTACGACCGGATTCCTGGTGCGCTCGGCCTATACACGGCGGCAGATCGTGCTCGAGCACAGGCCGCTTTGGATCGCGTCGGCCTAACCGAAAAGAGCAACACCCGAGCCAGCAATTTGTCTGGTGGTCAGAAACAACGGGTCGCCATCGCTCGAGCTTTGGTGCAAGAACCTCGCGTGCTTTTGGCCGATGAACCGACCGCCAGCATCGATCCGAAACTCAGCACGGTGATCATGGATTTGCTCGAGGGATTCACGCACGATGGCATCACGGTGATTGTGAACATTCACGTGCTCGAGTTGGCGATTCAGTACGCCAAACGCATCATTGGTTTCAACAAGGGCCGGGTTGTTTTTGATGGGCCACCGGCGCAACTCACGCCATCTGAAATCGACCGGGTGTACGCCGGAAGCGTGGCCGATTTATGATTCAAACCTATCTGACTCTCGGCATTCTGATCGGTGTCGTCACGGTTCTCGCTCGAGGTTCGGCTCGAAGATTGATTGTTGCGGGTGCGTTCGGATTGATCGCCTCGTTTTTGCTTCACCCATGGGCGACCTTGGCCGGAGCATTCTCGAGGCACACCGTCACACCGACGGGGATTGCCTTCACGGGCACAATGCCTTTGTTGTGGCTTGCACCGATTCTGGCAGTCATCGTTTTGGCTTTCATCTGGGTTCGAGGTCGGCAAATCTCGAGTCAACCAACCGGAATTTTGGGAATCGTTGTCGGTACGGTCGCGCTCGTATTGGCTGCGATCAGTTGGAATCAGACGCAAGCCATTGTCACCATCGGCGCTGTTCCTGGCGTGCTTGAGGTGCTGATCCCGTTGGGTGCGTTTGGCACCGCGTTTTGGTTGACGAATGGGTTGCAAAAACCCTGGCATCGGATTGTGCAGGCCGCCGCTGCCATGCTCGCCGTATTCTTCGGAATCTACCTCTTCAGTCCGAGTGCCGAAAGCACCTTCGATGCTCTGCGAGGTTACTACAAAGTCGTCAATGCCCCCTCGAGCGAGAACCTGGCCTTGGTCGTCAAAGATTGGAACGATGACCTGGTTTTCAACAACAAGGAACGCACGCGCATCAATAACGAATGGATTGCGTTGCTCAAAGCCAGAACCGCCTCAATGCCAGAAGTTGAAACCCGAGAACTCGAGGATAAGATTCGACAACTCGTTCAACAACGCGCCGAATTTGGCGTGACTGACGAAATGAAAATGCTCGAGCCGTTGCAGGCGATTCAAACCGTTGGTCAATTGCCAGTCAATTACAGAATTGGTCGAGCCTCGAGTGATGCCGGAATTCGACGGGTGTTCCCGCAACGTCCCGGTTATGGTTTCGGCGCATGGTTGCTGTTCGGTACATTGCTGAGTTTTGGCGGCATCACCCTGCTTGTGCGGCGCGATTCGCTCGAGGCCAGCGACTTCACGGGCGGAGCTGTGCTTGCCGTGGTCATCGCAACGCTCGCGTTTGGCTTCAATGCCGTCGAATTTGATTTGGGCCGATTCTTCAAAGGCTGGCCATTTATTCAAGATTTCCTCGGACGCTCGAGTCCGCCAGACTTCCAGGCGGTCCTTTCCGACGTGCTCAAAGCCTTAACGATCACGGTCGCCACCGCGATGATCGGCACTGCGTTGGCGGCAATTCTTGCGGTTCCCACTTCCTTGCTGGCCGCCCGCAACTTGACCCGCAAAAGCCTGATTGGACGCATCGCCTACCTGTTCACTCGAGTCTTCTTCAATGTGGATCGCGGTGTGGACACGTTGATTATCGCGCTCGTTTTTGTCTCCGCCGTCGGGCTGGGGCCGCTCGCTGGTGTGCTGGCAATGGCGATTCATTCGATGGCCGATCTCGGCAAACTCTACTCGGAAGCCATTGAGAACGCCGACAGTGGTCCGCTCGAGGCGCTCGAGGCTGCCGGAGCCCCCGGAACCAGCGTCGTGCGTTGGGCAGTCTTGCCACAAGTGCTGCCGTTGTTCGTCAGTTACACGCTCTACCGCTTCGAGATCAACTTCCG
Source organism: Deinococcales bacterium (assembly GCA_043756345.1). Taxonomy (GTDB): domain Bacteria; phylum Deinococcota; class Deinococci; order Deinococcales; family JAAFIG01; genus JANOWZ01. Next base: position 4,151 of record JAYURE010000661.1, read on the forward strand.
CGTCTCGATCATTCTTGGTTTCGTCGGCGCAGGCGGTATCGGTTTCCTGATTCAAGAAACCATGCGTTCAGGTAAGTATGCACAGATGTCAGTGGCAGTTTTGGCCGTGATTGTCATGGTCAACATCCTTGATTTCATCTCGGCCAGCGTGCGTCGCCGCATCATCGGCTGAACTCGAGTCAGACCTCAAGAAAGGTTTGCTCATGCGACGGCTCGAGGGTATGCTCTTATCGGCCCGAAAAACGGGCAATTTTCTTGAAGCTGTTGGAGGCACGATGGACCGTCCACTCAAAGTGTTCACCGGTAAAAGCAACCCCGATTTCGCGCAGTCAATCTGCAATGAACTTGGAATTCCGCTCGGGCAATCCGAAACCCAGCGTTTCTCGAACGACAATCTGCAAGTGAAATTCAAAGAAAGCCTGCGTGAAGGCGATATTTTCATCGTTCAATCGCTCTCTGCAAACGGTGAGTTCAACGTTTCGGACAGCATTATGGAATTGCTTTTGATGATCGATGCCGCCAAAACCTCGAGCGCCGCCCGAGTGACCGCTGTAATCCCGTATTTTAGTTACGCCCGCAGCGACAAAAAAGATGAGGCTCGAATTCCAATTGCCGCTCGAGTCGTTGCCGACATGTTGCAAACTGCTGGCGCGGATCGTGTGCTGACCATGACCCTGCACTCGCCACAGGTTCACGGTTTCTTCAAAATTCCAGTCGATCACCTGACCGCCGAAGTCGTGCTCGCCAATTATTTCGCCACGCACCTGAATTCACTCGAGGATACGGTCGTGCTCGCGCCAGACGCTGGCGACATCAAACGCGCCTCGAGCTTTGCTGGTCGGCTCGACACCGGTCTGGCCTTCATCGACAAGCGTCGCGTTTCGGATACCAAAGTCGAATCTCGAGGTTTGATCGGGGATGTTAAAGGCAAAACCGTGCTGATCGTAGACGATGAAGTTTCAACTGCGGGCACTTTGGTCGAGGCGGTCGCTGTGATCAAGAATGCCGGGGCCAAAGCGGTTTATGTCGCGGTCTCGCATGGTGTTTATGCCGGACCTGCCGTCGAACGCATCAAAGGTTTGGATGTTGTCGAGATGATCTCGACCGATACGGTCCTTGTTGGTCCAGAGAAAACCTCACAGACCGATAAGCTCAAAGTCGTGACGGTCGCACCGATTTTTGCCGAAGCGATCCATCGGATTCACACCGGCGAGAGCATCTCCTCGATGTTCAAGTAATTTTCGAGACTTACAAATTTTGACCGGCGAAACCCGAATGGACTTCGCCGGTCTTTTGCTGCTCAAGATTTGTCTTTATTTGGTTTCTGAATCTGAATTCTCGAGGTTTTTCGACTCAGGATTGGTGATGCTCGTCTCTTGCGTGTCCACCACTGGCGGTGTTGTTGTGCTTGCTACAACGCGAGGTTGATGTCCACGAGAACTTCCAGAGTTTAATTTCGCCTCATCGTATTGGTCGTATGCTTTGACGATTTCACCAACCAACGGATGACGTACAACATCGGTCTCGTCGAATTTAACGAATTCAATGCCGGGAATGCCAGTCAGCAACCGTCGTGCCTGCTCGAGTCCGCTGGTGATGTTTTTGGGCAGATCCACTTGCGTAATGTCGCCAGTGACGACGACTTTGCTCGAGAATCCCATTCGGGTCAGGAACATTTTCATTTGTTCCGGCGTGGTGTTTTGCGCCTCGTCCAAGATCACGAACGCATCGGAGAGCGTGCGGCCTCGCATGAAGGCCAATGGTGCGACTTCGATTGCGCCGCTGGTGATGTAACTCTCGAAGCGTTCGGGTTCGATCATGTCCAGCAGGGCATCGTAAAGTGGTCGAAGGTACGGATCGATTTTCGCCTGCAAATCTCCGGGCAAGAATCCGAGCCGTTCACCGGCCTCAACCGCAGGTCGCGTCAGGATGATGCGTTTGACCCGTTTTGCTTTGAAGTGCGCGACGGCCATCGCCACAGCCAAATACGATTTTCCCGTTCCAGCTGGCCCAATGCCGAAGGTGATTTCGTTGGACATGATCGCATCGACATAAATTTTTTGGCCCTTGGTTTTGGGTTTTAAACGTTTGGGCAACTCGAGCACGCTTTCACCAGGAATGTGCGTGCTGATGTCCTCGAGGTAGCTGCCACCGTCGCTCGAGACTTTCGCGCCGCGATCCACTTCTTCAAGCGTGACCGAACCGCCTTGACGCACGACGGCGAGCAGGTCGCGGATCAGGCCTTCGGCAATTTTGACGTGACTGGCTTCGCCTTCAATCCGAATCGAGTCGCCTCGAGCCAGAATTTTGGCCTCCAATCGGGTTTTCAGTCGCTTGAGGTTCTGGTCGTTTTCACCGAACAACGCGAGGGCTTCGCGTGGTGTTTTCAGGTGAATGGTCGCGCTGCTGGGGTTGCTGGCCTGTTGATTGCCCTGCTTGCTGGCCGGTTTGCTGGGAGGAAATCGGGTATTCGTGTTGTGCCGCCTTTCTCGAGCCTGCGCTTGATTCTCGAGGGGTTGTTTCAGGAGTCTGTCAGATCATTCTGATGTGTTCAAGTGTGCAATGGCTTAGGGATCGTTAAGCCTATCGGCGGCGGGATTTTGGTGCGCCGAGGACTTCGGACCAGATTACGGCGCGAACGGCGTCTTGTGAGGAGAAGGTTGTGCCAGAAATTCGAGGCGTTGCGTCCCGTTCCGTGGGTCCTGTTTCAATTCCTGTTTTGTTTAGGCTGCGTTCAAAACTCGCTTCGATCACCCGGTTTTGCTCGAGGCTGGTTGGCCCGGTAACGCTGGATGGTTTGAACGTGCTGGCGGCGGTACGGTCTGGATCGAAGTTTTGGTTTGAGGCGACCGGCTTTCGTGTGGCCGGGGTTGGCGGCCGTCCAATCATCGGTGGCGTGGTCGGTTCGGGGTTTGGGTTGTTTGGAGCGCGACCCATTTTTTCGGCCAGCAATCGGCGCAGTTGCGCCTGTGGATCGTTCGGTTCCGATTGTTGATTCCGGGCCTGTTGTAAATCTCGAGCCAACTCCTCGAAGCCGCGGTTATCTTGCTGGGTTGTTCGCGGTGTCGATTGCTGAGTCGATTGCTGGGTCGCAGGGCGCGGGCCGTTGTGTTGACCTGTCTGCGAGAAATCATCGCGTCCATCGTCAAGTTTCGTGGCCGTGCTGCGCTCGAGGTAGCCTTCAAAACTGTTGGCTTTTTCTTGTCGTTGCACTGTTTCAAACTTGCGTTGATTCTCGAGTTGCGCCTTTTTGCTCGATTCAATGTATTGCGCGTATGTCCTGACAATGAAGACGAGTACGCCAAGCACCAAGATCAAGTTGCGGCGCAAAAAGTCAAAGATGTCGTCAAGGCTGAACATGCTTCACCGTTCCTCGAGCGTTCATCACGTGCTGGTCCTATTTGCTCGCATCGCGTTTGGCACTCTCGCTGATCGCGCCACGCATGGCAGTGTCGGATTGCAAGTTTTGCATGTTGTAATAATCCATCACGCCCATCTTGCCAGCACGGAACGCCTCGGCGAGCGCCATCGGTACGCTGGCTTCGGCCTCGACGACTTTGGCCCGCATCTCCTGAACTCGAGCCTGCATTTCTTGTTCAACTGCGACGGCCATGGCGCGTCGTTCTTCGGCTTTGGCCTGCGCGATTCGTTTGTCGGCCTCGGCTTGATCGGTGCGCAATTGAGCACCGATGTTCTTGCCGACGTCCACCTCGGCAATGTCAATCGACAAAATCTCGAAAGCAGTACCAGCATCCAGGCCTTTGTTCAGCGTCGTTTTGGAGATGATGTCCGGTTGCTCGAGCACCTGCTTGTGGTCAATCGCGGCACCAATCGCGGCGACGATGCCCTCACCGACGCGGGCGATGATGGTTTCCTCACCGGCTCCACCCACCAAGCGATCAATCTTGACGCGCACCGTGATGCGGGCCGTGGCGAGCAACTGAATGCCATCCTGAGCCATCCCCGTGACCATTGGCGTTTGAATCACTTTGGGGTTGACGGAGACGCGCACCGCCTCGAGCACGTCACGTCCGGCGAGGTCAATCGCGGTCGCCTGCTCGAAGGTCAAAGGAATTCCGGCTTTGTCTGCCGCGATCAGTGCGTCAACAACCTTGTCGATGTTACCGCCCGCCAGAAAGTGCGCCTCGAGGTTGTTCTGAATCACGTTCAGGCCAGCCTTGCGAGCCTTGATCAGCGGAAAGATGATTCGAGATGGCGTCACGCGGCGCAGTTGCATTCCAATCAGGCTGACCATGGGACGCTGACACCCGAGGCGAGCGCCGAAATCCATAATCCCAGAAACCGCCAGATGTAAACCACCAACGTCAGAATGAGAAGTGCGAGGATGATGATCAGGATTTGAGAAAATTCCATGGTTGCCTTTCTGGATCTTCAGGATTTGGCTTCAGGATTTGGTTTAACTGCGGGTCTTGACAACGATTCTACGACCTTCCACCCGAACGACCTCGAGTTGCGTTCCCCTTGTGATGAATTCACCGTCAGCGACGACATCGACCCGTTCGCCTTCAAGATCGGCGGTTCCGGCTGGACGCAAATCAGAGATTGCTGTGCCGTAACGTCCCATCAGGCTCGAGGTGCTGCTGCCGCCCGCACCGACGCTGGCGAGGTTGCCTTCGAGACTGGTCTGTAAAAACATTCGTTTCAGGACTGGCGATTGTGGCAACAACCAAAGCATCAATCCCAAACCGATGCCCGCAAAGATCGCGCCAACACCAGCAACCGTTGGGAATTCATTGCCGAATTGCAGGTATATGCTCGCCAGAATGCTCGCCGCTCCGAGGATGCCGACGACGGTCGAACCGGGAAATAACACCAGTTCTGCCGCCAGCAATGCCAAGCCCGCGACCAGCAAGAGCATGGCGACACTCGAGCCATTGCCGGAGAGCCACGATCCAGCGAAGTATGCCAGCAGCGAAAGCCCACCGATGATCCCAGGTGCGGCCACACCAGGATGCAGCAATTCAACTGCCAGGCCGATCACGCCGACCGCAAGCAAAATGCCCGCGATGATCGGTTGTGACAAAAACTCACCGACCTGTTCCGCCGTGCTCTGCTCGAGACGCTCAAGTTTGACATTGCCAAAACCAGCCGCCTTAACCCCATCCTCGAGGGTTCGCGCCTCGAGATTCGCAATCTTGTTTTTGACGGCATCACTCGCGGTCAGGGTCAAGATTTCGCCTTTGGCTTTCAAGCCCGGAATGACTTTGTTCGGATTGACCATGCCTTCGGCAGCGTCCTTGTTGCGACCACGGGTTTCGGCCACACTTTTGAATTTCGTGCGCAGGGCACTGTTGATTTTCTCGCCGACAGCCCCCTCGAGCGCCTGTCCAGTTCCAGAGATCGGCAGGGCCGCACCGATTTCGCTACCGGGCAGCATCACGACCTGTTCGGCGCTCATGGCGATCAGGGCTCCGGCACTGAAGGCGTTCTTGACGACCGCCACGGTTGGCACGCTCGAGCCGAGAATCAGGTCGCTCATTTCGATGGCACTGTCCACGCGTCCGCCTGGGGTGTCAATCTCGAGCACCGCAACGGGTGCATTTTGCTTTTCGGCCTGCTCGAGACGTGATTTCAAGTACGCGGCGATGGTCGGGCCGATCTCACCTTTGATCTCGATGATCACACCGTTGGCTTTGGCGCTTGGTTTCTGAGCGGTTTGAGCCAATCCGAGCGACCCGAGGATCACCAGAAAAAGCAACGCGAAGCTGCGGGGATGTTTCATTGCTTCAGGATACGCGCTCGAGCCAAAAAACGTTCCGGGTCAAGGCACGATTGGCGTATGACCCGCAAAGTCATTGGCTCGAAAAATCTGGTTTTCGTCGGCTGATCTGGTGTGGGTTTGCCAGGGCAAACCCCTACGGTAAGACCGTTTTTGTTGGGGCGTGCCGTCCGAAGCGAGGATCAATTCATGTCCAATCTCAGGCACCATGTTTTGGTCAGCCGCGTTTGAAT
>JAYURE010000662.1:0-3562 GCA_043756345.1 Deinococcales bacterium
CCAGCATCGCTGTGAAACCCAGCGATGCCAGCAGCACCTCGAGTGCGGTCGAAACGGTGTCCACGACTGACAGTGAACCGAACCGTTAAAACGATTAGCTCGAGCCGAGATGGATTTTATTCCCGACTCGAGCCTTGGTGTTCAGGGTTTTTCGATCATCACTTGCAGTTTTGCATGTGATTCTTAAGTGTTCGAGATTCAGCTTGCGCTATCACACGATGTCAAAGTCAAGTGGGCAGGTCCTTGGATAGACTGACAGCACAAGTATCGCTCGAAAGTGGCAGTTTAGCGTTTGAGAACATCGAGAAAAAGCAAGATAAGGTAGAAGGCTGCAACGACGAAAAACTGGATCTGGATTTTGAAAAAGTGATAACTAAAAAGTCCCCGGATGGGAATTCCGTTGAATTCGAGAGGCATACCTTGAACTGGTCGAAAAGCTTGTGTCAACGCCAATACTCAGACCTGCAAGGCCTCGATGCAGGTCATCGCTGCAAAAATCACCCACACTAACGCTAGAAACAACGACAATGGCGTCTGACGATCTACAAACTCTTTAAACCCTTCGATCATGCTCGAGTTTAGCACCCGATTTTCGTCATTTGACCGCGCCCTGCGTCAATCCTCGAATCAGTTGTCTCGAGAAGATCACGTACAAAATCATCACTGGTACGACGGCCAGCGTCAGGGCGGCCAGCACCGAATTCCAATCGTTGACGAATTGACCCAAAAACACTTGTGCGCCCAAAATCACGGTTTTGGTTTGCTCGCCCGGCGTCAGGATCAGTGGGAACCACAGGTCATTCCAAATTGGGATCATGTTGAAGATCGCCACCGTACCCAACGCTGGACGCACTATCGGCAGGACCATCAGAAAGACCCGGTATTCGCTCGCGCCATCAATCCGGGCGGCATCTTTGAGTTCTCGAGGGACGGCTCGAAAAAATTGGGTCAGCACGAAGATCGCCAACGGGATGCCAGCGGCGACGTAAATCAAAATCAGCGCAGGTAGGGTGTTGACCAGTTTTAAGCCGACCATCATTTTCAGCAAACTGACCGTGCCCAATCGAATCGGAACCATGATGCCAATCGAAAGGTACAGGCCGAGGAGTGTGTTGCCACGGAAATCGTATTCGGCCAGGGCGAACGCGGCCATGCTCGAGACGAACAAAATGATGACCAGCGACACGACGGTCACGATCAAGGAGTTGAGAAAATAAAGATCGAATCGTGCGCTCGAGAACACCGTCAAGTAGCCGACGGCATCGAACGTCGCGGGCGTCGGAAAGCTGTACGGCGCGTTGAAAATCTCGAGTTTGGCTTTGAAGGAATTGACCACGATCAGCATCGGTGGGAACAGGGCGATGAAGGTGTAAGTCAGCAGCACCAAATGAATCCAGCCATGCTCGAGGTGTCCACGAAACGGTTTGGCACGCTTGCTGGCCCCGGATTGCAGGCTCACAGTTCCACCTGTTGAACCCGTCGTGACCAGGCGAACAGGTAGATCAGCACACCGATCAGAATGAACATCAGCATCACGGCAGCCACGGTTGCGCCCATGTACGGGTTGCCGCTCTGCAATTGAAATCCAAAAAAGGTTCGGTAAAAAAGTGTTCCGAGCAGATCGGTCGAATAATCTGGACCGGCAATTGCACCCTGGCTCGAGTAAACGAGATCGAAAGCGTTGAAGTTACCAACGAAAGTCAGGACCGCAACAATACCGACGGTCGGCAGCAGCAACGGAAATTGAATTTTCCAAAACACGATCCAGGCATTCGCGCCGTCCGTGCGTGCGGCCTCGAGCAATTCTTCTGGGATGCGCACCAAGGACGCCAGAAACAGCATCATTGGAATGCCAACGTATTGCCAAACTGAAATCAGCGAAACCGTGATCAGCGCGTTTGGTGGCACACCGAGATTCATCAAATTCAGAAGTGGAATGTTGCCCGAGATGCCCCACAATGGCGAGAGAATCATTCGCCAAGCGAACCCAACGATAACGACCGAAAGGATCGTTGGCGTGAAAATCAACGTGCGGTAAATTGCGCTGCCACGAATTCTCGAGTTGAGCAGCACCGCCAACAGAAGTCCGACCGGGTTTTGCACCAGCATGTGGATCGCAAAAAACTCGAGGTTGTTGCGGGTTGCGTTCCAGAGTTGCGGTGCGTAATTTTCGCTGGTAAAAAGTTTCTGGTAATTTTCCAAACCGACAAAATACTCTTTGTAGTCCAGTCCGGTGTTGTACAGGGACAGCCGCAACGAATCGATCAAGGGATAGATCATGAACACCGTATAGATCAAGGTTGCTGGGGTCAGAAACGCCACGATGTGCCAGGGGAATGTTTTTCTCGAGCGTTTGATTTGAGTTGCACCAACGGATGGGCTCATGTGGTTCAACTCCTACAATGTGGGCAGTCGAAAATCTGAAAGTTCTTCGAGCCGCGACGAAGCTCAGAGATGGAAAATTGGCTCGAGTTGGCCTGTGAAAATGGCGAGCAGATGGTGTACAAAAATTGGGGCGCAAGGCCAGAGCCTCACGCCCCAAGGCGACAAATCTTACTTGCCTGGCTTGTACCAGCTAGCGAGACCCTTTTGGACATCGTTGGCGGCGGCAACTGGGGTTTTGCTGCCGTTCAACACGGCGGCACTGTTCGCCCAGAGTTCAGTCTCGTTGTTCGGGGTGCCTCGAGAAAGAATTTGGTACGAGCTGCGAATCGTGCTGTCGCAATCGTCGCGCCAGCTTAGGAATTCTTGCGCCACAGGATCGGTCAGTTTGATTTTGGCTTTGCCGTTCAAGCTGAAGAATCCTGGTGCGGCATTCGAGTAGATGTTGGCGAACTCTTCGCTGGTGGTCCACTCGAGGAATTTGGTGGCGGCCTCTTTGTTGGCGCTTTTGGCGTTCATGCCAATCGCAATGTCGGTGTGATCTGAGATGTAGCACTTTTTTGCTCCGGCTGGTACTGGCGGTTTGAATGCGCCGAACTCGAGTCCCTTGGCGGCGTTGAACGTGCCGATGTCCCACGATCCGGCCGGGTAGATCGCGCCTCGGCCGAGGCTGAAGAGGTTTTGCGCATCTGGGTACGCAATCGATTGGTAGCCGTTGGGCAAGTAGGCCTTCCAGCGTGCCAGGGCTTGGAAGGCTTTGAGGAAGCCGCCCTTGTTGTACTGCGCAGTGCCTTTTAACAGTCCTTGACGGCCATCTTCGCCAGCCCAGTAGTTCGGGCCGATGTTCTGGAAGCCCATCGTGGCGCTTTCCCAGGTGTCTTTGGTGCCCATCACGAGCGGCGCGTACTTGCCATTTTTCTTGACGGCGTTCAAAACCTTGTAGAAATCCGCCTCGGTTTTGGGCACGGCCAGTTTCAATTCCGAGAAAATCTTCTTGTTGTAAATAAAGCCGTGAATCACGCTCGCCATCGGCACGCAGAAGCTCGCCTTGCCGTCATCGGTCTGCCAGGCGCTCTTGGCGACATTGGAAAAATTACCCATGCCTTTGATCCCGGACAAATCGGCCAAGTAGCCTTTCTGGTACAACTCGAGCGATTTATCGAACGGACGGCAGGTGATC
>JAYURE010000663.1:0-3558 GCA_043756345.1 Deinococcales bacterium
CGCAACGTCGCGCCGCCCTGAAAGCCGTACAGCAACTCCTCGGTGACGCAAATGATTTTCGCATCGTGATCGATGAAGCCACCTTCGGCCCAACCTTTGACGAAGGTGATCTGACCGCGTTCGACTTCGGCCTTCCAAGTCCAGGCGCTTTTGATGGTCTCGAGCACGTTTTTTTGCAGGTACTCGCCGGTTCGTTCGTGCTTCAAAATAGCGACCATGCGGTAGCCCTCGGCGAGCCAGGCGCTGGCATCGGTGGCGAACATTTTCAATCTGGCGCGGTAGAACGGCAGTGGATCGAGCGACGTGCGGCTCGGTTGCAGCAACAACTTTTGCATCGCCGGGGTCTGGTTCAGATTCCCACCGAACGAAATCACGTCTCGCGTCTCGAGGTGCGTCCAGAGTTTTTCGATCTGCTTGGCGTTCAAGTAGCCGTCAAAGAATTCTGGATTCTCGAGGTAAATCCGGCCCGCGAACCGTTCGAGGCGTGTTGAATCCCAGGCGACATCTGGCACGAAATCCCCGAGTGGCCCGAGGCCGAAGGCTTGAACTTTCTCGCCATTGACGGTCAGGCGCTCGAGGTCGTCGCCAAAAAACTCGGCCCGAATCGTTTGGCCTTCCTCACCCTGGTTGATGCGAATCTCGAGCGTGTCACCCAACACTTTGAAATACCCGTCCGTTTTGGCGAGGTCGTCCGTTTCCAGGTTCTCCTCGCGCTCGTAGCCCAACACCTCAAGCCGATCCAGAAAATCCTCACGCGAAATTTCTTGACCAACCCGAAGCTCGAGCCTGAATTTGTCCGGTTCGCTCGGAAAATCCTCGAGCGCCGTTTCAATGTCGATCACGACATGGTTTTGCAATTCAGGCCATTCGGCAATGTCCGGGTTCGTGCTCGTCTTCGCGCCGAACAACGGCAAATCTGCGTACAGCTTGGCGCGTTCCGGCGTGGCAATCAGCAGGGCCGGTCCTGGGTCCGCCGCGAACAACGCCATGCGCGAGACTTGAGCCAACCCGGAATACAATCCCGGCTCGAGAGGACGAACGAATTCGGTGATCAGTGGCGCTCGAGGCGTGCCCCGGGCGCTGGTCGGTCGTTTCAAGGTGGTCGTCACGGACGCTTTCCCTCGCTGGCACCATTTTTGAACGCCCATCACAGCGGGCGCGATCCTCGAGTTTGAAGGGCTCGAGAACGGTGCAAGGTTTTCTGTTTGAGTTGTGGTTGTCGAAACTGGCACGCGACAGGCGCGACCGAATAACGCCTCATTGTATCGGTTCTGGGACGTTTGACAAGTGCCTGTGACCAACAATCAGTCAAAGAAGAGGAAAGATCAAAGTGAAGGCTCGAGTTCTTACTTTCCTCTTTCCTCTTTCCTCTTTCTTCTAATTTCCCGGCCTTTGGTTGAGGTGCCTGCTTTCGCAAGACAATTGATCGGATCTTCCAGAAATCTTCTCAAACCTGCGTTATCGTTAGTGCGTTCTCGAGAGGAGCCCCATGAACACGAGCATTTCCAGTGTCGGAATACCCTCAAGCGCAGCCATCTCAACTGGTCGGCCCCGAGCCACGCCGCTCGAGGATGGGATCACGATTGTCTTCGGCTTGTGGATGCTGGCCGGATTGTTCACGGATGGTTTCGCTCACTCCAACTTGCGCGACACGATTGAAAGCTTCTTCACGCCTTGGCACGCAATCTTGTACACGGGTTTTGCTTCGGCAGCCCTGTGGACCACTTGGCTCGGTTTCAAGCACGCCCGCATGGGCAAGCGTGGACTCGAGGCGATTCCGGTCGGTTACGAACTTGGCATTGTTGGTGTGATCGTCTTCGGGCTGGGTGGCTTTGGCGACATGATCTGGCACACGGTCTTCGGCATTGAAATCAACATCGCCGCGTTGCTCTCCCCTTCACACCTGATGCTCTTGATCGGTGGCGTGCTGGTGGTCACGAGTCCGTTGCGCAGCGCTTGGTCCAGCCTGGCATACGCGCCAAAATTTCTCGAGTTTCTGCCCGCGCTCATCTCGAGCATGTCGGCATTGGCGACCGTGGCATTTTTCAACATGCACCTGTGGGGGTTGGGGCGTTTGCCAGACGCAAAAGAATGGATGTATGCCGTCAACAGTGACGCCCTGATTTCAGTCCTGGCTGGAACCTTGTTTACCAATGCAGTTTTGATGACTGCCGTGATGTTGCTGCTGCGGCGTTGGGTCACGCCATTTGGCACGTTCGCCATCATGCTTGGTGCGACGGCGCTCGGTATGGGCTTGCTACGAGGCAGGGTGGACAGTGCCTTTGGCGCAGCCCTCTTGACTGGTCTGATCTTGGATGGATTGGTGCAGTGGTTGCGTCCATCGGCGGCTCGCGTCTGGCAGTTGCGGGCATTCGCAGCACTTGCACCGTTGATGATTTGGGGCATTCACTATTTGCGCACGCAATTCTTCCGTGGTGGCATCAACCTCGAGGTGGAATTCTGGACGGGCTTGCTGGTCATGAGCATGTTTTCGGGGTTGGCCTTGAGTGTGCTGGTCGTGCCGCCAAGCGTGCCTGCGCACCTCGAGCCAGGGGTTGAACTTGCGGGCGATTGATCAGGTGAATTGATCAGGTGAATTGATCAGGTTTTCTGCGTTCTGAGGGTCGTCTGGGGGCGCTGAAAACGGTAAGCTTTGCGGGTGGTTCCCCCTCCACCATCTCAGCTTTCGTCTGCCCTCGAGGTTGCCCCTGAGGTTGAGCCTCAATGAATTCCAACCTGAGCCGTTCGGGATTTAACAATGCTGTCCCAGCCAGCATTCCAAGGGCGTTGCGGTTTGGGCTTGAACGTCCGCATTTGGTTGGTCGTTTGGCAGTGCTTGAAACGCAATTGGTGGCTTTGATCGCACCGTCCGGGTATGGGAAAACCGTGTTGCTCTCGGATTTTTCGCGTTCAGGGTTGCGGCGCGTGGTTTGGGTTTCCGCCTCGAAGGATTTGAATGGTGCTGCTGCGCTGTCTTGGGCGATTTTGACGCAGTTGCTCGAACTCGAGTTGGGTCTTGTTGCGCCTCAGTCGGTGCTCGGGAACAGTCAGCTCGGGAACAGTCAGCTTGGGAACAGTCAGCTCGAGACCGGTCAGCTCGTGTCGGCGGTGGCTTTGGCACGGGTGCTGGATCAATCCGAAGAAAACTTGAACGTGGTGCTCGATGGTTTGGACGCCCTCGAGCCTGCGGCGGTACAGTGGGTGCAGGCGTTCGCGTTGGCCCTGGCCGATGGGCACCGGGTGTTCTTGGCTGGTCATGAAGCCAACGGTTTGCCTTTGGCGCGGTTGATCAGTGATGGTCAAGCCACGTTGATTGGGGTCAACGACTTGGCGTTCACGTCCGGCGAGGTGGTCGAGTACCTGCGCCTGCGTCAATGCGAAGACTCGAACGTTTCTGCATCGCTCGAGGGTTGGCCTGTGGCGGTTTCGTTGGCCGCCTCGAGCGATCCGAACGAGTTTGAACCGGCTGAATTGCTCGAGGAGGGTCTTGCACGTCTTTCCGCCGAAGTTCTTGCGACCCTGGTTGAGGCTTCTGTACTCGAGGTTTGGAACGAAGAT
>JAYURE010000664.1:0-3555 GCA_043756345.1 Deinococcales bacterium
GGCCAAAATCAGCACGCCAGGTTTTCCAGCGAGCACCCCGGCAAAAGCAACCGCGACATCGTTAAGCGCGACCGCGTTCTCTCCAGCAAAATTCTTAACCACCTCGAGTTGTTGCGCATTGATGCTGACCGATTCGCCGTAACCGGGAAGTCCGAAGCTCGAGAATGCAAGTTCATCAGGCTTGATTGGGCATTGGGCCAGCAGTGTCTCGAGTTCTTTTTTCCAGTTCGGTTGATCAAATGGATTGACTCCCGCACCGATGAATGGTCCGAGCACTTCACCATTCTGGTTGGCAAGCGCGAGAATTGTTTTCGTACCGCCACCGTCAAGCCCGAGCACCCATTCAGGCATGAACGCCTCTTGACGACTCGAGCAAATTTTCAACCTTTGACCGCGAGATCATGCCCGCGACCGGCTCGAGACAGGCGGCAGCACCACAGGCACAGGCCATCTTTAAGGCATCTTGATGCGATTGCTGTTGCTCGAGCGCGAAGACGAATCCGGCAAGCGTCGCATCGCCCGCTCCAACCGGAGTGATCACATTGATCTTCGCTGCGGCTTGCGAAAAGTGTCCTTGTGATCCAACGTACTCGAGCCCGTCTGCGCCTCGAGAATGCAGAATGTTGACTCCGAATTTCTCAAGGATTTCAGTCGCGCTCATTCCCAACTGCTCGAGTTCCAACGTGTTCGGTTTGATCAGACTGACTCCAACCTCGAGTGCGGCTCGCAAGGCCACACCGCTGGTATCAACCGCCACTTGAAACCGTGCCTGCAAATGCCTGAGCCATGCCGAAAAATCATTCAGCGCAATTCCCGGCGGCAAACTTCCCGAGACGATCACCCACGTTGTCTCTCGCGGAATCAATCGCTCGAGTTCGATCAAATCTCGAGCGTGCAAACTCGGACCAGACTCGTTGATTTCAGTCGGATGATCGCCCGAGATGAGCGCTTGACATTCTCGCGTTTCACCATTCACCTCGAGCGTTTTGTGCTTGATGCCTTGACGGTCCAACAACGCCTCGAGTTTTACGCCATTGAATCCGGCCCGCACCGTGATCGCCAAACATTCCGCGCCCAATGTCGTCAGCACCGCCGCGACATTGATCGCTTTTCCACCGGCCCGTTCATGGACTCGGGTCGTGCGATTCAGACCGCCAGCCTCGAGCAAATTACCAAGCTCGAGTGTGCGGTCTATCGCGGGATGCAGGCAGATGGTGACGATCACGGTGTTGTCTCCGGGTTACTTCAGTTCGATGGTGTCGGAATCTTTCAATAGCTTTTTCATATCGGAACTTGCTTTGTCAATTGCCTTATCCAATTTGCTGTTGCCCGTCCAAGCCAAGTTCAGGGCGGAATTCAGCGCCGTCAATACTTCAGGCAGGTTTGAGATGCTGCGCAAATCGCTGTTGATCACCACCGAGGTTTTGAGTTGCTCGAGGATTGTTTTGCCATTCTTGTTCGGCAATGACTTCAGGAATTGCTGGCTGAACGGTTCGGCCTGGGTTGGGAACAATCCGTTGTTGGCCAGCAATTCACTCGCGCCTTTGTCGGTGGTGGCCCAACGCGCAAAGACCTGCGCCGCCGCTTTTTCTTTGGCTCCGGTCGGGATCGAAAGCGCGTGGGCGCTAAACACCGCTTTGGATTTCTCGCCCGCTTTCAGGGTCGGGAACGGTGCGAAGGCCCAATCGAGTTTCGGTGTTTCGTTCAGCACGCTGGTCATCCAAGTACCTTCGATGTAAATGCCCAACTGTCCAGCCTGGAACAGTTGATAGCCTGCCTGTGCCGTGTCTTTGATACTCGGTGCGACCTTATCGGTGAACACCAAGTCGTACAACTTTTTGGCCGTGGCGCGAAAACTCGAGTCGAGGTTCGGTTCCCATCCTGCTGCGGTTTTCTTGATCAATGCCGAACCACCAAAGGTGTAATAAAAGCTCATGCCGTACTCGAGGTCCACTTGCATGTCTTGGCCGTTGATGCCCCAGTATTTTTTGTTGCCTTTTTTGAAGGTCAGCTTCTTGGCGGCGGCCAGCATTTCAGTCCAGGTCCAAGCGGTCGTTGGAATTTTCACGCCGCGTTCTTTGAACAATCCACGGTTGACGTACACACTGACCGCCTGAGGTCCGAGCGGCAGGCCGTAAGCGGTGGTGCCCGCACTGTTCAAATACGGATTGATCGATGCTGCCGGGTACATCGCCTTTTCTTCAGCCGTGATCGGAATGCCCTCGAGTGCTCCCTGCGAGGCGTAGAACGGAAAGTTATCCAGGTTCATCCACAGCACGTCGAAAGTTGCGCCGCCCGCCGTCATTGCGGCAGCCTTCTGCCAGTACGTGTCCCAGGCCACCAGGTTGTATTTGACTTTGATTTCCGGGTGCGATTTCTCAAAGGCCGCGATCACTTTCTTGTCTGCCTTCTCGCGGGTTGCATCCCATGTCGCGTATTGAATCGTGACCGGTGATGCGGCCTTGGCGACCAACATCAACGCGGCGGTTCCGAGTGTGAGTGCGGCTAAACCAATCTGCTTCATACGTGCCTCCTGCTCGAGTCAATCTCGAGGTTGTGCGAGGTTTGGGTTTCGAGTGATTTCGGGTCGAGTCAAAAGTGGAAAGTTCAAGCGCGAGCAGCCCGTAAGGTGCTTTTTTGTGAGCAAGAAAGTGGAAAGGAACGGCTCGAGATTGCAGGATTTCAAATCGTGATCCGAGGCTCGAGCCGCATCGTTATCCTTTCAGGCCGCTTTGCAAGGCCGAATCCGTCAAATAGCGTTGCGTGAATAGGTACGCAATAATCGTTGGCACCACCGATAAAGTTGCGCCCGCCATCAAGACCGGTTCGTTGATCGCAAAGTGATTTTGCAGGGCCAGCAGTCCGACCGGCAGCACCATCTTGTCTTGCGAATTCAGGACGATGCTTGGCCAGACGAACGATTGCCAATTGCCGAGAAACGACAGCAACCAGGTCGCCATGACCGCTCCGCCAGAGGTTGGCAGTGCAACGTAACGCAGGGCGGTGCCCCAACTGCCGCCATCCATCAGCACGCTTTCCTCGAGACTGCGCGGCAAAGATTTGAAGAACTGGTAGAGCATGAACATGCTGTAGGCATTGGCGATGCTCGGCACGATCAATGCGGTGTACGAGTCGATCCAACCGAACCAGCGCACGAGTAGGAACGTTGGGATCAGCGTGATCTGCCAGGGCACGACCATGGTCAGCACGTGGCTTTGAAACATCAGGTCTTTGGCCGGAAAGCGCAATCGGGCAAACGCATACGCGGCGGGCGCTCCGACGACAATGTTGGCGGTGGCGATCAGCACCGAGGTCCACAGTGAATTCCAAAACATCTGCACGAATGGCACGAGTTCAAAGAGCTTCTGAAAATTATCGATCCGCCAAGTATTGGGCAAGAAGGTTGGTGGTTGCGCGTAAGCCTCGTCTGATGTTTTGAACGAGGTGAAAATCATAAACAGGAATGGGATTGCAATTACCAGCCCGCCAATGCCGAGTCCGAGCCACAGGAGAACTTGGGCGCTCGAGATTGGTGTTCTCGGCGTGATACTTGGA
>JAYURE010000665.1:0-3525 GCA_043756345.1 Deinococcales bacterium
CTCGAGCTTTGATTGACAACCGCCGCAATCAGAATCGCAACGCCGACAATCGCGGTTTGCCAGAAAGGGGAGACGTTGATGATCGGCAGCGCGTTGTAAAGCGTGACCAGGAAAACTGCGCCAAGTACCGTGCCATAAATGCTACCGACTCCGCCAGCAATACTCACACCACCAAGCACGCAGGCGGCAACAACTTGAAGCTCGAATCCATTGGCGATTTCGGTTGACGCGAGCGCGTATCGTGCGACCCAAAGCACGCCGACGAATCCCGCCACCGTGCCCGAGAGTGCGTACAACGAAAAGAGTCGGCGCTTCTCGGGAATACCAACGTACTTTGCGGCGTTCGGATTGCCACCGAGCGCCCGAATCTCACGCCCAAACCTCGAGTGTTGAATCAGGAAGTAGAAGAAGATCACGGCGATGATTGAAACCCATTCGAGGCCAGTCAATCCCAGAAACCTCGCGTTGGGAAATTCGATCAGGGCTACAGGGAGTTCGTTGGAGTTGACCCATTGCCCACCGGAGAAGAAGTACGCCAATCCGCGAAAGACACTCATCATGCCGAGGCTCGAGACGATGGGTGGAAGTTCGAGCGCATTGATCAGTGTCGCGTTGATGCAGCCGAGGATCAGTCCGAAAAACGCGCCGAGAATCAGGTAAGCGATCATGGGTAAACCCGGAAGCACTTTCCCGACGAGTGCAACCAGCATTCCCGAAAGCGCGATGTTTGCCGCCACGCTCAGGTCAATGCCTCGAGACATGATCACCAGCATTTGTCCGAACGCAAGCACGATCAGGAGAGCACTGTCATGCCAGATCGCGTCGAGCGATTTGACCTCGAGAAAACTTGGTGCGTTGATGCCAACGCCGAGGAAACTGATCACCAGCAGCGCGAGCAGAATCAATTCACGGTTGTACGTTTTCCAAACTCGAGTCATGCCGCGACCTTCTTCTCTACTCCGGCGGCGTGCGCCACAATCTCTTCGGCGGTTGCGGTTTTCGCATCGCACTCTGCCACCATGCGACCTTCACGCATGACGATGATTCGATCGGCCATGTGCATCACCTCGGGCAATTCGGAACTGACCAGCACCACCGCGAGCCCCTGCGTGACGAGTTCGGCCATAAAACTGTGAACGGCGGCCTTCGCGCCAACGTCAATTCCCTTGGTTGGTTCGTCCAAGATCATCACTCGAGGATTCGTGGCGAGCCATTTGCTCAGCACGACTTTTTGTTGATTGCCGCCGGACAAATCTGAGACGTTCTGCTCGAGGTGTTTGGCGCGAAGGTCCAAGCGTTGCGCTATTGGCATGGCGGAGTTTTCTTCTCGATTACGGTTGAGAAAGAATCCAAACCTCGAGAGTGTGGCGAGCGTGATGTTGTGCAGGATGCTCATCGGTAGGATGGCCCCGGCGGTTTGTCGGTCTTCGGGAACGTACACCAGTCCGTGTTTGACAGCATCGCCCGGTGATCGAACCTTCACTGGTTTACCTGCAATCTCGAGTGTCCCTTTTGCTTGCGCGTTCAAACCAAAAATCGCTTGCATCACTTCGCTGCGGCCCGCGCCGACCAGTCCGTAAAATCCAAGAATTTCTCCAGCCCGCACTTGAAAACTGATGTCATGAAATTCTGTCGGATGCGAGAAGTGTTTGGCCTCGAGCATGATTTCGCCACGTTCAGCCACGGTTTTTGGAAACAGCGATCCAACATCACGGCCCGCCATCAAGCGGATCAGGTCATCGCTCGAGGTGTCCTTGATGCCGCCCTCGCCCACTTTTTCACCGTCTCGCAAGACCACGTACCGATCCGCGAGCGCGAAAACCTCGTCGAATTTGTGCGTGATCAACAGGATTGCTTTGCCTTCAGATTTCAATTGCCGAACCACGCGGTACAACTCCTCAATCTCCGCCCGTGACAGGGATGCGGTCGGTTCGTCCATGATGACCACGCTGGAATCTTGCGAGAGTGCTCGAGCAATTTGCACCAAATGTTTTTGCGCCACGCTCAGTTCGTTCAGTGTGGTTTCAGGTTCGATTTTCGCCTCAATGCGCTCGAGGACTTTTTTGGCATTCTCGAGCAGTTGCTTCCAATTGACCAGTCCGCCCGCGAAAAAATTTTGGGTCGTCGGATGGTTGCCTGCGAACAAATTCTCGGCCACGCTCAATTCGTCGAACATCACGGTTTCCTGATGGATCGCGGTGATGCCTGCCCGCGCCGCATCTTGAGGGCTCGAGAGCGACAGTGTTTTTCCGTCCACGCTGATGCTGCCAGAATCGGGTTTGTAAATTCCGGTCAGCATTTTCACGACCGTACTTTTGCCCGCGCCATTCTCGCCGATCAGGGCCAGCACCTCGCCGGGATTTAATCCGAATGAGACGTTGACCACGGCTCGAGTGGGGCCGAAGGTTTTGGAAATGTTTTCGATTTCTAAAAAATGGTTTGGCATTGGATTCTCTGTTGTTTATTCGTCGTTGCGGTTTGCACCACAGGCCATGCAGATTTTCGCTCGAGGTGTCCGCAATGGTTTAGCGCACACCTGACAAGGAGGACCAAATAGGCTCAATCGGTGATGCCACAAAACGTCAGGATGAAATGCGTCAACACCTGTGATCGATTTGTAAAGAGTAAGTGCTTCTTGTCCGTAACCTTTTTGTCGAGCTTCGGCAAATGTTGATTGATGCGTCTCGAGGTAATTTTTGATTTGCGGTACGGCGTTGCTCAAATGCGGAGCAACTAGCTCCCATTCGTGTTCCTCGAGCATCGGAACTTCTGTTTTGCAACGCCAGCAGTAGAGAATCTTGCTCATGTTTCAATCGTTTACCCAACTCAGGGGTGAATCGCTATGGACACACCCCTGAATCTTCATTGCTCGAGTTTCTTAGAACGCTTTGGCGAACTTGTCGATGTTGCTCTTGTCGAACGTGAACGGATCGCCCATGATCGCGTCGCCGTTCTCGTCGAGTGTGGTCGAACCCATGCGTCCGAGGCTGACTTTCTCGCCCGCTTTGCCGGTCGCCTTGCCGATGATGAATTGGTACGAGGCGTACACGGCGCTGTATCCGAAGTCAATTGGATTCCACAGCGCGAAGCTCTCGCAGGCTCCGGCTTTGACGTAGCTGATCATTTCACTTGGCAAGCCCAGGCCCGAGACGAAGACTTTGCCGACGAGTTTCTGATCGACGATGTACTTGCCTGCTGCCGCAATGCCGACCGTGGTTGGTGCGATGATGCCCTTCAGGTTCGGGTGCTTTGCCAGCAAGCCTTGTGCCTCGCGGTAGGACTTGTCGGATTGGTCGTCGCCGTAGACGACATCGACCAGTTTCAGGCCGCTGTACTTCGCGTCTTTGAGGGTTTCTTTCATCGCCGCAATCCAGAGGTTTTGGTTGGTGGCCTGTGAGGTGGCGCTCAGGATGGCGATTTCGCCTTTGCCGCCTAGGGTTTTGGAGATCATTTCGATTTGCTTGCGCCCGATGTTGTTGACGTTTGAGGCGTTCAGGTTCATCAGGCGGCCACCTTTGGCGATGC
>JAYURE010000666.1:0-3523 GCA_043756345.1 Deinococcales bacterium
CCCGGTACAAGGCTCGCTCGAGGGTTCCGGCCTCTTTGCTCAGGCCCTCAACCTCGCGGGCACTGAGGGCATCACGCTCGAGGCGGGTGACACGGTTGCGCAATTCTCCGGCGACATCCTCTAGGCGCACGAAATGCTGACGGGCCGTCTCGAGCCGGTCAATGGTTTGGGCGCGACGGTGTGTGGCGCGAGACAGACCGGCTGCCTCCTCGAGATAACCGAGCATGGTTTCCGGGTTCGCGCCGACGACAGCGCCAATCTCGCCCTGACCGACCACAGCAAGGCCACCAGGACCGAGGCCCGAACCGCGCAAGGCATCGTGCAAATCGCGGACGCGGACGGTCTTACCGGAAAGCTCGAGGTCGCCATCGCCGTCACGGTACAAACGGCGCGTCACGGTCATGGCGGCGCGATCATCGATTCCCTCGAGTTCGAGTTCGACTTCCGCCATGCCCAATGCGGCTTTGCCTTGTGAACCGTGAAAGATCAGTTCCGTAGCGTTCCTGGCCCGCAACTCTCGGGTCCGAGCCGTGTGCGAGGCCCAACGAATCCCCTCAATCACGTTCGATTTGCCCGAACCGTTCGGTCCGATCACCGCGTTGACTCGAGGACTGAAATCGATTTTGATTTTTTCACCAAACGATTTGAAACCAACGATGCTGACCGAACGGACCCTTAAACTCACTTGCACTCCTGCGCCGTGAACGGCGTGCGCGTCGAAACGTGACCAGCAAGCGTTTCGAGCGGTTTGCCTTCAGACAAAAAGGTGATGTTTTTGACGCCCTGCAACTCGAGCAGGGTGTTGGTTAAACCGCAGGCGTACAGCCATTCGACGCTGCGACCGAGGCGAAGTTTGGCCCAAGTTTTTGGCAAATCCAGAACGATGGAATCCTTGCGGGCAAAAACACCAGGAGGGGCGCTGTCTCGAGGCACAAGTGGCAGTGCACCTTGGGCCGTCGGACCTTTAAGCCATTCGCGCACGGTGGCCTCGGCACGATGACCCAGGGTGTCACCCTCGACGCGAATGTTGCGAGATTCGATGGCGAAATTGCGACCGTCAACGGCCGCGAAGTACAGTTTGAGGTTCAGGGCTGGGCGTTGCGGCCCTTTGATGAACTCTGTGATTTCTGGCGCAATGCCGATGGCGAGTGGACGTTCCTGGAACCAACGAAACACACCGACACCACCCAAGAACAGCAGCGCAATGATATTGAACGGTGTCAACCAACGGCCGAAGAACCTGAGCATCACGGTTTCCCCGTCGTTTTCGGCTTGGTCGTTCCACCGGGGCTCGTGCCAGACCCACCACTGTTCAAGGCTGGTGCGAGGTACTCGAGGACGCCATCGGCAATGGTTTCGGCCATCAGGCGCATCGATTCGGGATTGCTCAGCCAGACGCGATCCGTTTCGCTCGAAAGCCAACCGAGTTCGATCAGGGCGGCAGCTTTCGGGGCCATCTCGAGCACGGTCTCGCGGGCCACGACCAGTGATTGGACGCTCAGGCCGGGAATGGCGGGATCGGTTGGGGTGGGCGTCTGTCCATTGGTTGGCGTGCTTGGCTCGGGCGGTTTGGCGAGCGCGAGCAAGCGGTTTTGAATCGGTTCGGCGAGCAACGCACTCGCCCCGCCGAGGGCCACCACGTCCGAGAGCAGGCGACGACGAGCATCATCGGTTTCGGTCTCGAGGGCAACGCGGGCTTTGGCAACCAAGCCTTCGCGGGCAGCCTCTGGTGCGAGGGTCATGATCGTGGTTCCAGAGCCGCTCGAGGCGTTCAAACTGGCCAGTGAAAGCGATATGAACACATCGCTCGAGAGCGAAGCCTGTTTGCGTTCGTTCAAGGTCACGTTGGCGTCTCCGTTACGTGTGTAACGAACCTCCACGCCGGAGTCGGCCAGGCGGCGACCGATCAAACGGGCAAAACTGAGCATCAGTTCCTTTTCTCTCAAACCAGCAGCCGTCACACCAGTGTCCGCACCACCGGCAGCCGGGTCCAAAACCACGCGAACTTTGCGAGATTGAAGCCTCACCTCTGGACGCTCGACAGATTTTGAGACGTTCAAGACAACTCGAGCCGGAACGCCCGAAGAGGCAGGCCGTGCGTAAGTCGAGAATCCCGAACCGTCCGCCAACGGAACCCGCGCCTCGAGCATGGATTGCCCTTTGCGAACCTCAACGGTTTTGACGAAGCTGCCACCGACCTCGTAATTGACTTCATCACCAGAGGCTGCCGGAAAATTCAGGACGGCATCCTTGCCCTCGAGCCGGGAAGTGAAGCCAACGTCTTTGGAGAACTCGAAAACCACGCGATCACCCTCGGTGTTGGTGTCGCTACGAACCGTCTGCAATTTCGCGGCGGGCAGGTTGAGCACAAGTCCTGAACCATCCTCGCTGAGGCTCGCCTCGAGACCACTCGCCACGGTTCGGACCGGCAAAAGCAATTGCCCTGCCTGATACCCCGCCGCCTGACCGCGTTGATTGCCGCCATTGACGTACAAACCCCAGCCGTAATTGGCGGCAGAGGCGACATTCTCGAGCAGCGTGATCCGCAAGATTCGACCACCCTGAACCAAAGTCACGGCCCCCTGTGAAACTTGCAATTGCAAACCGAGCGCCAAGGCGAAATCGCCAGCATCGGCGTAGGCCACCTGAGTTCCAGCGGGGAAAACGGCCCGCAGGCTCAGGCCACCGACGCGCAAGAGTTTTGAACTGGGTTGCGCGAAAACCAGCGCGGTCAAACCAACCAACAAGACGCTGAGAATCAATCTCGAGATCACAGAAACGGGCTTCATCGGTAACGCTCCATCTCTCGTTTGGCATCACGGGTTTTTTCAGCCTCGCGCTTGTCCCAGAGCTTTTTGCCTTTGGCGATGGCAATCTCGAGTTTGGCCCGACCGGACTTCATGTACAAACGCACCGGCACAATCGTCAGGCCCTGATGCGTTACGGCGATGCGCAGGTTGTCGAGTTCCTTGCGGTGCAGCAGCAATTTGCGGTTGCGGCTCGGTTCGTGGTTGTTGTAAGACGCCTGTGCAAACGGCGGGATATACAGGTTCTCAAGGAAGAGTTCGTTCTTGGTAAACCGGGCGTAAGCATCTCGAAAATCCAGGCCACCGACACGAATGCTCTTGATTTCTGTGCCGCGAAGTTCAATGCCCGCCTCGAATCGCTCGAGCAATTCGTATTCAAAACTGGCTTTGCGGTTCACGTACACGTGGGGCATTGTAACAAGTTGAAGTGAGCGGACGCTCATCCCCAGTTCAAAATTCTGAATTCGAGGTGGAGACTCGAGGGGGATCATGCGCTTTGGCTCGAGATTTCACGGTTTCGGCATGAAAAACAGAAAGCTCGAGCCTCAACTTCAGGTTCAAGCCTCCATAATCATTCCATTCAGTCTTCCGGCTGTTCACCCTCATTGGCCATCTTGACGATGCGTGGGCTGAACTTCGCCACCACATCAACCAAATCACGTTGCGCCACCATGACCTGGTGGATGTCCTTGTACGCAAACGGATTCTCGTCAATG
>JAYURE010000667.1:0-10005 GCA_043756345.1 Deinococcales bacterium
ACATGAAATGCCTCTCGAGCGCCGGACTGATCCGTAGTGAAAAACGCGGCAAGTGGATGTACTACTCGCTCGATTCCCGTGGCGTGCAGGCGGCCCGAGGCTTCCTGAATTGCTGCTGAATTTTTTTAGCTTAAACACATCGACAATCATCAATCTAACTGTATTGATACAAAATTGATACAAAATTGATACAAGATTGACGATGTGAAAAGGAGACCATCATGACCATGCTCGCCGACGCAGCCTCGACCACAGGTATAGACACCACAAGCTCAGACACCACAAGCTCAGACACCGCAACCGCCAATACTTCGACCGCACAGGGCTTCCTGCAAGAACTTCGTGCCAACCTCGAAACGCCACTGATGTTCAGGCTGCCCAACGGCCAAACCGTTCCCGAGGGCTACCACCTGACCGAACTCAAATCCGTCAACGTCCAAGCCATGGATTGCGGCGGACAGAGCGAGAGTTGGGCGGAAACCATCATTCAACTCTGGAGCGCCCCAGAAGGTGAACCGGGCCGACAGATGACCGGCAAGAAATTTCTCGAGATCACCGATCAAGTCCTGAAAGTCGTGCCGGTCAACATGGATGCGAACCTGAAAATCGAGTACGGTCTGGGCGGAGAACCCGCCGCGCATTACCGCGTCGGATCACTGAGGCTCGAGGCTGGGATTCTGAACGCGAACCTCGAGCCGCTGCCAGTGAGTTGCAAAGCACGTGACCGTTGGGATGCGGCACAGCAAGATTCATTGGCCCCCGTCGGCCTCGAGATGGTTGGCGACGCGGGTGCGGCCTGCAAACCTGGCGGCGGTTGCTGCTGATGCGAGCAGCCACGGTAAACGATTTGCCTGCCGTTCTCGAATTGCTCGAGGCGAACAAGTTGCCCACAGCGGGCGTCCAGGATCACCTCGAGCAATTTCAACTCGAGTTCGAGGGTGAAAACCTGATCGCGTGTGCCGGACTCGAGGTTCACGGGGAAGCTGGCTTGCTGCGGTCTGTCGCAATTGCAAGTTCGTATCGTTCACAAGGACTCGGATCGAAACTTGTTCAAAAGATTCTCGAGCACGCACGCAAACAAAACCTCTCGAGCCTGAGCCTGCTGACCGAAACCGCGCAAGACTACTTTTCACGTTTCGGATTTCAAATCACACCACGAGCCGCACTGCCAGAGAGCCCGCACGCCAGCGCCGAATTTCGTGGAGCCTGCCCGGATTCCGCCATCGCCATGACGTTAAAACTCGAGCACTGAATCTTGAGCACTGAAACTTGAGCACTGAAACTCGAGCAGTGACAACCACGCGTGATTGAATAGCAGCGCATGAATCCTGACCCGAGCCAGCCACAATCGAACAAAAACTTTTACGGCTGGAAAATGGTCTGGGCGCTCGCCATCAGCACCACCGTCGCTTACGGCGTGCTCTATTACGCCTTCGCGGTTTTCGTGAAATCCATGGAACTCGAGTTGGGTTGGAACCGCGCCCAAACCTCCGGTGCGGTCAGCCTGAGCTTCGTGATCGGGGCGCTCGTCTCGCCATTGCTGGGTCGATTGACGGATCGACATGGTGCTCGAGGTCTGATGACGATTGGAACTGTGATCGCATCGTTGCTGGTTTTCGCCTGGTCCCGCGTCGTCAGCCTGCCGATGCTGTACGTGATCTTCGCCGCGCTGGGCATGACTTCGAGCGCAACCTTTTACGATCCAGCCTTCACCGCCGTCGCCGTCTGGTTCAAACGGGACCGCTCGAGGGCGCTTTTGGTCATCACGCTGGTCGCGGGATTGGCGAGCACCATCTTCGTGCCGTTCTCGACCTTTCTGCTCGAGCGAATCGGTTGGCGCGATGCCATCGCTGTCCTTGCCCTGGTCCTGCTCGCCACCGCACCGATGCTGTGGCTCGTCCTGCGCCGCCACCCGGAGGACATGGACACCACGGTTGACGGCCTGCCCGAAATGCTCGAGACCAACCCGCGACCAATCCTCGCACCGCCAGCAACCCGAGACTGGATTCGCTCGAGCACCTTCTGGAGCATTGCGATTGGCTTTGCCCTCGCACGCCTCGCCGTGAGCACGCTCGCGCCACACCTGGTTCCACTTTTGCGTGAACGCGGATACTCGAGCGCCATCACCGCAACGCTGGCCGGATCGGTCGGGGTGCTGCAACTCGCCGGTCGATTGCTGATCGCGCCACTGACCCGAATCATGTCACTGAGCGTTCTGACCGCCACGACTTTCTTTGTTCACGGCTTGGGCCTGGTGATGCTCGCCACGCAAACCGATGCGGGCGTTTGGGCCTTCATCGCCCTGTACGGCAGCACCAACGGAGCCATCACGATTGCTCGAGCCGCACTGACCGCAGACCAATTCGACAACCGCATTTACGGCGCGGTCAGCGGAGGATTGGCCCTGGTCGTCGGACTGACCGGGGCGTTCGCGCCATTTCTGGCGGGCGTGTTGCACCAACAAACTGGCAATTACCAAAGCACACTCTGGCTGCTAATTGCGGGCCTCGGCGTGGGGACAGTGGTGATTCTGGGCGCTCGAGGAAAACGCGAAAAATCCCGGTAGACTCGAGGAATGAATCCAGTCGCCATTATCACCGGAGCCGCACAAGGCATCGGCAAACGCACCGCCGAAGTCCTCGCCGCTCGAGGTTTCGATCTCGTGCTCAACGACCTGCAATCACCGAAAGAAACACTCCAGAATGTTCAGGCGCTCGGAGCAACTGCCATCGAAGCCTTGGGCGATGTCTCGAGTGAATCGGTCGTGCTCGAGATCGTGCGCAAAACCCAAGACGCATTCGGTCGAGTCGATGCGCTGGTCAACAATGCCGGAATCAGCTTCATTCAACCCGCCGAGGAAATCACACTCGAGGGTTTCCGTCGCGTGCTCGAGGTCAATCTGATCGGCCCATTTTTGCTCTGCCGCGAATTCGGCAAAGTCATGCTGGCCCAAGGTGGCGGCAGCATTGTCAACATTGCCAGCATTGCGGGTCTGTACAGCGTCTCGGATCGTGCGGCCTACAATTCCAGCAAGCACGGCTTAATCGGACTAACGCGAACCTTGGCGACCGAATGGGGCGGGCGTGGCGTGCGCGTCAACGCCGTCTGTCCGGGTTGGGTCAAAACCGAAATGAACGAAAAAGACACCGGTTCTGGCGCGTACAGCGACGAGGACATCGAGAAAGTTGTGCCGATGGCCCGGCTCGCCAGCCCGGACGACATCGCCCAAGCCGTCGCCTACCTGACCGATCCAAGCTCGAGCGCCTTTGTGAACGGTCACGCGCTGGTCGTCGATGGCGGTTGGACGGCAGATGCGAGTTGGGAAACCTTGCGTTTGCGAAAACGTTAATCATGCTCGAGGAGAATACCCGTATGAAAACTTGGTTGATCGTTTTTGGTTTGCTGGCTGGCTCGAGTATGGCGGCACCGTTCTTGGGATCGCTCGGTGAACGACCAACGCTCGAGCAACGGTTTTTGCGCACAGAGTTCTGCAAAACCTTTCGCTGCAAACCGACCCCCAAATTTCAGTTCTACTCGGTCTTCAAACTCGCCAATGGCCTCAACATCAGACTCGATCCGTGCTGCTTTCATGCGGGCGGGGTCTACGTGGACCTCGAACCGAAAGTGACGCTCTCTGCCGAAAAAATCCGCACGCTCGAAGCCCTGATCCGCAGCGTGACGAATCAGAACCTCGAGTTTGACGTGCTCAAAAACTGTTCGAGCATCGCGGCAATCAAAGCCTCCAAGAAACTCGATTTTTATCTCAAACCTTCGGGCCGATGGGGAATCGTTAACTGTGTTGAAGACACGACCGGAATCCCTGAAGGCCAGGAGTACACCGCACCTGAATGGACCCCTTCGTACTACTTTGGGGTTACACTGCCCGCCTGAAAAAGTTTGACAGCGATTTGTTCGAGGTCGGTTTCGGAATCGTAAAAATGGATTTCACTCGAGATGCCCGCCAGCGTGTCTGAAATCTCAGAACCAGTTTTGGCGATCACCACGATTCGTTTGCCAATCGCGTGCGCGAAGCCAGCCTCGATTCCCAGCCCGACACCTTTTTCCGAAAACTCAAGCAGCAAGAATTTGCACATGCGTATGAACTCAAAACTCTGACACATCAAGTCATCAGGCTCGAGCCGAATGTCGCCCCAATGCTCGAGGTCGCGGACGACGCTCAGGGTTGAGAATCCTTGGGCTTCGAAGATGCTCGAGATGGTTTCGATTTGAGGTTTGTTCGATTGATCCGCGTGATACTTGATGGCAAGATAGACACGTTTTGGTTGGCTCGAGACTTCCTCAAGAATCTCTCGCGTGTGCTCACCCAATGTCGGCGGCGCAAACCGAACCTCGAGCCGTTGCCCATCAAACTCAAACGGTGGAGTCAACAGTTTCACACTGCCTAAACTCGGATGCTCGAGCAATTGCGTCACACCTCGAGCCTGTACGAATTGCGAATTCATCGCCTGAGCAACGCTCCAAACTGGACCGCATGGAACGCCAGCAGCTTGCAGCAACTCGACAGCTTCATCAGTCGTGAACCGTGCCAAATGCACCTCGAGTTTCGGAATCAGATCTGCCCGGTTTTCAACCCGCAATGGATTTGTGGCGAAACGTGACTCGAGCAAATCATCTGCCTTCAATGCCGCAACAAGTTTTTGATACAACGAGTCGTTGCCTCCTGCAATGTTCAAAAAACCATCTCGAGTCTTATAAGTTCCGTAAGGCACAATGCTGCGGTGTTCATTGCCCAAGCGTTCGGCATCCTCAAACGCACCCAAGTAACGCTGGACCTGATACGTTCCCAACGCCAGCATCGCCTCGAGCAAATTAACCTCGAGCCTGCGACCTCGCCCGGTTTTTTCACGCTCGAACAGCGCGGCCAGAATCGCTTGCGTTGCGAGCGCACCGGCAAAAATGTCGGCCACGGCAACGCCCGCCTTGGTGGGATCGCCCGCAGGATTACCGGTGTACGCCATGAAGCCACTCATGCCCTGCGCGATCACGTCGTAACCGGCCCAGGATTTCAATGGACCGCTCGAGCCGAAACCTGTGATTGAACAAACGATCAAACGCGAATCTCGAGCCATCAAATCCGCTGGTGCGAGGCCCAATTTCTCGAGTGTGCCGGGACGGAAATTCTCGATCAACACATCCGAACTCGAGATGATCTTGCGTGCCGTCTCGAGACCTTCAACCGTTTTCAAATCAAGCGTGATGCTGCGCTTGTTGCGGTTCGCACTTTGAAAGTACGTCGCCTCACTCGAGCCGTGCGCGTATGGCGGACCCCAAGCTCGAGTGTCATCCCCGGATGGCGGTTCGATTTTGATGATGTCCGCGCCAAAATCCCCGAGCGTCTGCGTGGCGAATGGCCCGGTCAGAACGCGGGTAAAATCGGCGATGCGAATTCCGGCAAGTGGTGCGGGGGGGCTCGAGGGCATTGCGAAAAGATACCAGGGCTGAATCAGAATCGCTGCTCGAGATTTTACGGACTGGTCATTTACGGGCAGATCAACTCGAAGGCATGTTTGTCCTGCCAGCGGTACAACAAAAAATCCGAATCGATGGTGAAGATGCGTTTGCTTCCGATCCGTTCGGCAAGCGCAACCAGTGTGGCATCGGCAAAGTCCATCGGGAGGTCACGGTATTTTTGCATCAGTTCTGCAATGCGTGCAAAGTCTGCCAGCGTCGTGTGTTCAACCAGAATATCACCACGTTCGATCAGCACGAACAACTTGTCTTGAACATGCGGTCCAAGGCGTTCTCGAGCCAAGTACATGATTTCGGTCATGACGGCCATCGTGGTGACAAACGGTTGATTGTGCTGCCGCATGATGCCGACCACGAAGGCATGATGTTGATCCCGTGGGTTGAAAGCGGCCAAAAGCGGTCCCGTATCAATCAACAGGTCAACCATGTTTTTTCTTCATCAGGTCGGCGAATACTTCACCAGTGCGGCTGGACAAATCGGATTCACCTTCGGCGATGCCGAAGATGTCCTCGAAACGGCTTTCAGTGATGGTGTTGTGCTGGCAGTACAGCACCAGGGCGCGGCGGTGCAGTTCGGATTGGCTGATGCCTTGAATTTGTGCGAGGCGTTGGATTTTGTCTTTGAGTTCCGGCTCGAGACGCACGGTGTTCATGTTTAAATTGTACCACAAATTTAGATTTGTACCACAAGTCCGCAGAATGTTATTTTGAACCACATGGCGAAACTTGCAGAAGTCGAACGGTTCCAGGCCGAAACGCGAGGCGAATGGCGGGCTTGGCTCGAGCAGAACCATCAAACCTCGAGCGGGATTTGGTTGGTGACGTTCAAAAAAAAATCCGGCCAACCGTACTTCAGTTACGGTGAATCCGTCGAGGAAGCCTTGTGCTTCGGTTGGGTGGACAGCGTGGGCGGCAAAGTTGATGACTTGCGGTCGATGCTGTACTTCGCGCCACGCAAAGCGAAAAGTGGTTGGGCCAAACCAAACAAGGAACGGATCGTTAAATTGCTCGAGGCTGGATTGATGCGACCGGCGGGCCTTGCCAAGATTGAAGCGGCAAAACTGGATGGTTCATGGACGCTTTTGGATGCGGTGGAAGCACTCGTGGTTCCAAACGATCTCGAGATGGCATTGAATGGTTTCCCAAACGCGAGCGCAAACTTCGCGGCATTCCCGAGATCGGCCAAGCGCGGGATTCTCGAGTGGATCGTGCAGGCGAAAAGATCGGAGACTCGAGCCAAACGGATTGAGGAGACGGCACGCTTGGCGAACGAGAATATTCGGGCGAATCAATGGAAAAAATGAAAATCTCGAGGAGCACTGAATGGCCCCTCGAGTCGGTTTGAAATGATTTACGCCTGTGCAACCGGAACTTGCAATTCGATCACGCATGGCGTGCCGTCCTGCATCTCGTCAAGTTCGCGGTACTCCTGGCGCATCGGCCCAATAACCCGAAATCCGTGCTCCTCGATCCAGGCGTACAACGCTGGCATGGCTTGACCTTCAATCGCCCGCCAATCGTTCAACCCGGCATACTCGAGACAGGCGATCATGGGAGTGGCCTCGAGTTCGTAAACACGAACGGATTCACTTTCGGGCAATGTTCGAGGCAAGCCATGAATGATCTCAACATCGGCGAAGGTGGAATTCTCCTCGAGCGGCGGATGGGCAATGACGGTGAATGGCACGGTGGCATCGAGTCCATTTTTCTTGAGGTACGAGAACAGCGTTTCAAAGTAGCGCTGCATCGAACGTTCCTTGTGACCGTCAATGACATTAAACACGTCCAATCCGGCATCTCGCACCGAGGCAATCAGTTGGGCGGGCAGCGATTTCACACTCACGGTGTAGTTCGTCATGGTCATCTCCTTGTCCATCATTGAGAGGCGTTGTTCAACTTTGTTCAGGCGTTCGGATTCTTGCGAGATGTGCGTCTCGAGTTCGTTGCGCCGCAATTCGAGCAGGTCTCGAAGGCGTTGCGCAGCGAATCCCTCTTGGACCAATGATCTGATTTGCTCGAGCGAGAACCCCAAGTCTTTGAGTGCCAGAATTCGATTCAAGACTGGCAGTTGCGAGATGCTGTACTCGCGGTAAGTGTTCTCGCGGATCAGGGCCGGTTTGAACAGGTCGATCTCGTCGTAATGTCGCAGCATCCGCACCGAAATGTGCGTCAGTCGTGCCAGGTCTCCGATTTGCATGTGGTCTCCGATATGTCTGACTGGGGTTGAGTCTGTCTTCAAATCGCGCTTGAACCCAGTGTGCAGCCTGACACCGTGTCATGGTCAAGCGGTAGACTGCGCTCGAAATTAATCTCGAGAAATCCGCACCCAATCCCACCGGAGGAACCATGCCCGCAAATGAAGACCTGAAATCGTTCGAGGCCACTGATGTCGATGCGTTCAAAAGTGTCGCTCGAGCTTGGGCCGCCACCGTGACCGTCTGTGTGGTCAAACGCAAACCCGAATTCGTGTCCGATGAAAAACCTGAGATTGATGGGTTTACCGCGACCTCGTTTCAGACCGTTTCGATCAATCCGCCAATCGTGCTGGTTTCGGTGACGAACAATTCTTCTGCCGGAAGCCTGTTGCGCGAATGCTCGAGTTTCACGATGAATCTTCTGAACACCGAGCACGAGAACATTGCGGGCGCATTTGCACGACCTTTGGCCGAACGTGTCGCTGCTTGGCCGACGCTCGAGTTTTCACACGATAACGCTGGCGTGCCGTTGTTCGATGGCATTGCGGGCGCGTTCTCAGCGAGCGTGCGCGAGTTTGTGGACGCGGGCGATCACACCTTGGTTCTGGGCGATGTCACTCAGATCCATAAGGGCGTTGGCAACGAGACCCTCGTCTATCACGACCGGGCGTATGGCAAGGTCAGCAAGTCATGAAGCAACCGCTGGCGATTCTATGCGCGGCGGGCGTGGCGTTCTGGTTGGGTTCGAGGTTCTCGAGTGCGCAGAATGTTGGGCCAAAACAGATTGAATACTCGAAGGTCATCAACCTGGATCACGTGATCGATACGAAAATCCCACTCTGGCCCGGTGATCCGCCGGTGAAGTTCAAGACGGTCGCCTCGCTGGACAAAGATGGTTATTACCTGCGCGAATTCTCGATGGGTGAGCACAGCGCCACGCACATGAACGCGCCAAATTCGTTTCACAAGGGTGGCTCGAGCATCGCCACGTATACCCCAGAATCGTTGGTCATGCCGGTGGTTGTGATTGATGTTCGGGCCGAGTGTGCCAAGAATGCGGATTACGCTTTGACGCAAGAAAAAGTGCTCGAGTGGGAAGAATCCAACGGCGAGATCGAGGCGGGCAGTTTGGTGGTGATGTTCACCGGTTGGCAAGCGAAATGGTCCAACCCGAAAGCCTTCTTCAACATGGATTCCGCCGAGGCTTTGCACTTCCCAGGTTTCGCTGGTGAGACTTCAAAATGGTTGCTCGAGACCCGCAGGATTCGTGGGGTCGGCATTGACACGCACGGTGTCGATCCGGGTTTGGACACGCAGTATTCGACCAACATCGCGGTCACGAAAGTCAAAGGGATCGTGCTCGAGAACCTGACCAATTTGGATCGTTTACCTGTGATTGGTGCGACCATCGTGATTGGTGTGCCGCGTTTGGCGAACGGTTCGGGCGCTCCGGTGGCCGTGACCGCATTCATCCCTTAACTGGCTGGAGGCTCGAGTGAAGCAATCGTTTTCGTGGTGGTGCTTTGAAAAGCGGGTCGAACTCGAGGAGATGTTGCGGGCCGCCAAGAAGATTGGGCTGTCCGCCATCGAATTGATCGAACCGGAATTCTGGCCGGTCGTTAAAAACCATGGGCTCGAGATTTCCGCCTATGCCGGTCATGCGTCTATCGAATCGGGTTTGAATGATCGCACCAACCATGACCGGATCGAACACGAATTGCTCGAGAAGATTCGACTGGCCGAACAATGGAACGTGCCGAACCTGATCGTTTTTTCGGGCAGCCGTTCTCCTGGAATTTCGGACGAGATTGGTGCGCAAATCACAGCCGAAGGACTCTCTCGAGTCGCAACGATTGCCGAAAGCGCCGGTGTGAATTTAATCCTCGAGTTACTCAATTCCAAAGTCGATCACGTTGGCTACCAGGCCGATCACACCGCTTGGGGCGTACAGGTTTGCGAGATGGTCGCCTCACCTCGGGTCAAACTCTTGTATGACGTGTATCACATGCAAATCACTGAGGGTGACGTGATCCGCACGATCCGAGAAAATCACCCGCAGATCGCGCACTATCACACGGCGGGCAATCCGGGCCGCAACAATCTGGATGACACGCAAGAATTGAATTATGCGGCGATTGCACGGACAATCTCGAGCACCGGTTTTGAAGGATTTATCGGACATGAATTCGTACCGGTTGGAGATCCGATTTTGGCGCTCGAGCAGGCGTTTAATCTGTGTGATGTTTGAGCAAAATTGATTCTCGCTTCGTCCGGGCGAGGCATGCCTCGCGCCCTACAAAAAACCATGCATCGTAGGGGT
>JAYURE010000668.1:0-3514 GCA_043756345.1 Deinococcales bacterium
GTGCCGTTTCAAGTCGAGGACCAACGCGACTGGACCGACTCGAGCACCGGCGCAACCGGAAAATTCATGAACGAGATTCCGCTCGAGGGTGGCGGCTCGAGGTTCGAGATTGCAGATTCTGGCTTGCTCGAGAAATTGCGATCCGACGTTGGCGCGGTTGGCGAAACGTACTTCAATGATGCCGGAACGTTCTACATTGCTGATGTTCTGAAAGAAGTGAAGCGATGAACGAGACAGAAATCAAACTCGACTTGCCACGCCTGCTCGAGACGAAACCGTTGTTGATCGCCACCAATTTGTGCAAACGCTACGGCGACATCACCGCACTCGAGGATGTCAGCCTGAGCGTCTATCCCGGCGAGGTGCTCGGTATCGTTGGCGAATCGGGCAGCGGCAAAAGCACCGTCTTGCGAATGCTTAATCTCGAGGAATTGCCAGATTCTGGCGAGTATCACGTTGGCATTCCCGCGCTCGAGGATCAGGATTTGTTCACGCTGGACCGTTACTCGCGCCGTGAGGTTCGGGTGCGCAACATCGGCATCGTGTACCAAAATCCAATGCTGGGCTTGCGAATGCGTTCGACCTCCTCGGGCAACGTCGCCGAACGCTTGATCCTGGCGGGTGAACGCAGTTTCGGCACGCTGCGTCGCGCCGCGAAATCGTCCTTGGAGGCCAGCGAATTTCCAACATCGCGCATGGACGAGATTCCCTTACGGCTCTCCGGTGGAATGCAGCAGCGCGTGCAACTCGCCAAAGCCATCGCGCTTGAGCCTCAAGTTTTGCTGCTCGACGAACCGACGACCGGTTTGGATGTCAGCGTGCAGGCGCTTGTGCTGGACACGCTCAAACGGCTTCAGGCGCAACGTGAAATGGCGATGCTGATCGTCTCGCACGATCTGGGTGTGATTCGCACGCTGGCGGATCGGGTAATCGTGATGCGTTCCGGGCGCGTGGTTGAACGTGGTCTGACCGATCAGGTGCTCGAGGACCCGCAGCATCCGTACACCCAGCAATTGGTGTACGCGAAATTATGACAGGAAAATCATGACGGCGAAATTATGAAAGACGAAGGAAGCAAATACGAAGATCCTCGAGTTTGGCTCGGGCCAGTGTTGGCTGGCATTGTCTTGGCATTGGCTGCGGTGGCCGCATTTCTCGTGCTGCACTGGCTTCGCGGTACGTCCCAGGCCGCCGTCCCAGATACTGGGCTGACACTTTCGGACTACAACCATCCTATGAAACTCGGTTTGATCTCGGATGTTCATGGCAATGTGCAGGCGCTCAAGGCGGTGCTGCATTCACTCGAGGAGGACGGAACAGAGTTTGTGATCTGCGCCGGGGATCTGGTGGCGTATGGTGCAAACCCCTCGCAGGTCATCAAGCTCTTGCGTGATCGCGCAATCCCATGTGTCGCCGGAAACTACGATTTCGCTGTGGCCCATGACCTCGAGACGGCCAGCCGAATCCCGTCCAGCGCAACCAACGAACCGATCAAACGTGCCGCGCTGGAGTGGGCACGTGAACACACCTCGAGCGGCGACAAGCGTTTTCTCGGCAGCCTGCCGTGGCGCATGGATTTCGTTCTGGATGGTTTGCATGTCGGCATGTTGCACGCCGGTCTCGAGTATTTGGACGCGATGTACACGCCCGAAAAACCCGAGGCGATGTTCACGTTGCACAACCGAATCCGTACCGATGTGATCGTCATGGGTCACTCGCACCTGTCGTTCACGTACCGGGCGCTCGGTGGATTGATGGTCAATCCGGGCAGTGTGGGCCGCAGCTTGAACGGTGACACGCGGGCGGCGTATGCGATTCTGGACACGAAGACGCTCGAGGTCGCGCACGGTCGCGTGCGTTACGATTTGCGCGGCGCGGTGCGGGCGATAGAAAAAAGTGGAATGCCGCTCGAGATTGCACGGCTGGTCGAACACGGTGCACGACGCATCGAGGATGTGCCCGCAATCACACCGATTCCAGAACCTGGCATCCACAGACTCGAGGTTGTCGCGTGATGACACAGGTTTTTGTGGTTCCAAAAATTTCCTGGCAAGAACAAATCTTTTTCCGTAGGGGCGAACTCTATGTTCGCCCTGCGAAGCGAGCCTGCCTTCCACCAACACCAAAGGTCCAACCGTGAGCCTGTTGGTCCTCGAGCATTTCGCCAAGCGATTCCGAATCCATCAACTCGAGCGCGATGTGGTGGCGTTCACGGATTTGAATTTAGAACTCGAGCCTGGTCAATTCGTGCGTGTTTCCGGCGCTAACGGCGCGGGTAAAAGCACGCTGTTGCGTTGCTTGTATCGTTCCTACTTGCCGTCTTCCGGTCGTGCCATCTTTTCGAGTTTACGTGGCGAGATTGATCTGGCCCGAGCCGCCGATGAGGACGTGAACTGGTTGCGCCGTTTTGAAATCGGTTACGTGGCACAGTTTTTGCGTCCGCGCCCGAGGGTCAGTGCGCTCGAGTTGGTGGCCGAACTGCTCGTGCAATCTGGAATCTCGAGGCCGTCATCTCGAGACCGTGCCGAGGAAATGCTGGATGCGTTTGGATTGAAGCCCGAACTCTGGCAGGCGTATCCAACAACATTTTCTGGAGGCGAGCAGCAAAAAGTCAATCTCGCTCGAGCCTTGATAGCGCCGCGCCGATTGCTGTTGCTGGACGAACCGACCGCCTCGCTCGATGCGAGTGCGCGTGCCGCGTTGCGCTCGAGGCTCGAGGTTTTGAAATTGCAGGGTGTGGCGATGCTCGGTGTGTTTCACCATCCCGAAGATGTGACTGGGTTGGTCGATGGTGAACTCGAGGTCACGCGACCCGAAAGTGACAGTGATTCTGAGAACGAGCGAGAACTTGAAACCATTCTGGAGGCATCCTATGTGGCTCACTGATTTGCGTGTCGTCCTGCCTGATCGCTTGCTCGAGCGCGGCTCGATCCGAATCGATGGTCCAATCATCACCGAGATCATCGAGGGCAATCCGAGCCGCTCGAGTTTGGGCATCGCGGCGCATGGCATGACTGCGATTCCTGGCGTGATCGATATTCATGGTGACATGCTCGAGCGTGAAATCGAACCTCGGCCCGGCACGTTTTTTCCGGCGGAGGTCGCGGTGCAGCAACTCGACAAACGCCTCGCAGCGAATGGGATCACGACGGCGTTCGCGGCAGTGGCGCTCGGGGATCGACCCGACGAGAACGACAACCACGTGCGCAATGCGAACCGGATGCTCGAGCAGATCGAAACCTTGCAGAAGTTGCGTCCGAATTTGTTGTGCGACATTCTGGTTCATGCTCGTGTCGAGGTCACGCATCAGAGCGCGGTGCAGGTGATCGCCACTTTGCTCGAGCGTTCGTTGGTTAACTTGCTGTCATTGATGGACCACTCGCCGGGTCAGGGTCAGTTCCAGGATATGGAACGGTACGTGCGGTATTACAGCAAGTATTACGGTGGCGATCCGGTACAGATTGCATTGGAGGCCGAGGCGCGAATGGCCCGAGGCGACAGCGTTTGGAGCGCC
>JAYURE010000669.1:0-3509 GCA_043756345.1 Deinococcales bacterium
AGGACAGCATGCGCGGTATGCGCACCTTCGATCAGCATTTGGTGCAACTGTACCGTGAGGGCATCATCACGCTCGATGAGGCGATGGGCACCGCGACCAGTCCGCACGAGTTTAAGCTGATGCTGACCCGAGGGGTCGAGCCGGACATCATGGAATCCATGCGGATGTGAGTTCAACCAAAGAATCTGAATATCCTCGAGTTTGGCGCTCGAGGATGTTTTATTGAATTTTCCCAGGGCAACTACAAAGTCAAGATGGTTTTTTAAATGGGTGTGAATTGATCCTCGCTTCGAGGGCGAACCCTGTGTTCGCCCCTACGAAAACCACGACTGGTAGGGGCGAGCGACCCAAGCGATCCAGGCCCGAGAGGTGCCGCTGTGGGATCAAGAAGCCCGGTAGGTGCTGGTGTAGGGTCAAGAATCTCCATGATCGCCCTTCGCCAGAAGCGCGATTGGAACCCGCATCCTCGAGCGACAACTTTGCGATTTCCCAACGAACCTTGACGCAAAAATTTGGAATCTCATCCTCGAGCGAGTACACTCTGACTTGCGCGTGTGTCCAATCGCGCCCGCCACTCGAGGTTCACCTGCCCAGGGCTCGAGTCGTGCCTGAATCAACCAACCCACTTATGCGGTTCGTGGTTCCCACCCTGGAGGAATCGCGTTGACCGTTGAAAGCTTTGGTCTGCATGTCTTTTAGCAATTTCTCGCTCCATCCGAAACTCCTCGCTGCTGTGCAAAAAATGGGGTACGAAACCCCAACGCCAATTCAAACGCAAGCCATTCCACCCGCGCTTGAAGGCCGTGACGTGCTCGGTTGCGCCATGACCGGCAGCGGCAAGACCGCCGCCTTCGTGCTACCGATCCTGCAACGCCTGCTGGACAAACCACGCGGTGTGACCCGTGCCTTGATCCTGACACCGACCCGCGAGTTGGCCGCGCAAGTTCAGGAACAACTCGAGTTGCTGGCCGCTGGCACCGGCATTCGTTCCGCCGCCGTCTTCGGAGGCATGCCAATGCCCGCACAGACTCGAGCCTTCCAATCCGGTGTCGATGTGATCGTTGCCACACCGGGCCGATTGCTCGATCATTTCTCGAACCCGTATGCCAAACTCGCTGGGCTCGAGGTGCTGGTTTTGGACGAGGCGGACCGCATGCTCGACATGGGATTCCTGCCGGACATTCGCAAAGTCTTGCGTCACATTCCAACACCGAAACAAACCTTGTTCTTCTCGGCGACGATGCCTGGACCAATCGCGCAACTTTCCAAAGAACTCCTTCGCAACCCGTTCACGATCAATTCCGAACGCAAGGCCGCGCCCGCCAGTGGCGTTTCACAGGCGGTCTATCCAGTCAATCAAGAATTGAAATCCCCACTGTTGATGGCGATGCTCGAGAAGGATCAAGTCGGCAATGTGATCGTTTTTACGCGCACCAAGCACCGGGCGAATCGACTGGCCGAATACCTGGTCAAACGTGGCGTCAACGCCGAACGCATTCACGGCAACCGCTCGCAAAGTCAACGCACCGAAGCGCTCGCCGGATTCAAATCTGGCAAATACCGCGTGCTGGTTGCCACCGACATTGCCGCCCGAGGCATCGATGTCGAAGCCCTCGAGCATGTTGTGAATTTTGACGTGCCCGCCGTGCCCGAAGATTACATTCACCGCGTCGGACGCACCGCCCGCGCCGAACGAACCGGTGAGGCGTTCACCTTTGTTGCACCCGACGAAGAACCACAATTGCGCGACATCGAACGTTCAATCAACAAGAAACTGGATCGCGTTAAACTCGAAGGATTCGATTACAGCGCCAAACCAGCCGAACGGCTCGAGGTTCCGATTCAGGAACGCATCGCTGAAATTCGTGCTCAAAAGGCGCAAGTCCGAGCCAACATTGCCGCGAAAGCCGCACGTCGTGGCGAGGCAGTTCCGGCTCGAGGTTCGGCGCAACCATCACGCGGACCTTCGGCACAAGCCGCACGCAGCGGAGCGCAATCGAACCGCAATACGCAACCGAAATTTCAAGACTCGAGAACGCAAACTGCACGCCCTGGGGTTGTGACCGAACCGCAAGCCCGCAACGATTCGAGGCGCACCAGCGGACCGGCGCTCGGCAATCCAAGCGCACAACCAGCGGCAAACATGCAAGCCTCGAGTGAGGCTGGTAGTGGATCGACCCAACGCAAACGCCGCCGCCGTGGTCGTGGCGGAAATCGCCCAACGCAGGCGTAAGCGAGCAGCATCTAATCGGTGTGAAATCCAGATTCTCGAGCCTGGGTTTCACACCGATTTTTTCAAGCGTTCAACGATTCGGCGTGCTTGCGATAATTCTCGAGAATCGCCTGCCAACCGCCCTGCTGCATTTCACGTGGATTCTGTGATTCCGGCTCAAACGATTCGGTCACTTTGGTTTTGTTGCTCGAGATCGCCTCGAAGACAACCAGCATGTAACGCCCATCGCCCATTTCAGATTCGATCCGTTGCTGCGCTTGAATGTCCCTGTGTGTACCCCAGAAATCAAACTTGAAACTGCCATCTTTGGCCGCCATCGCGTAATGAAACTCGCCGCCGACCCAAAAATCATTTGTGGCTTCAGGACACTCCCAATCTTCTGAGGCGAAATTCCAAGCCGTGACATGCTCGGGTTGAGTCCAAGCCTTCCAAGCCACCTCGAGCGGCGCGTGAACCACGGTGCTAACGGTGATCAGGTTTTCGTTCATGGCTGACACGTCCTTCCAAGACAACACTGGTTCGAGCGAAATAAACTCGAACCAGTGTACGACAGTTCAACTCGGTCTCGAGAACCTTATGGCAGGCCAATCGAAATGTATTTCACTTCCAAGAAAGCCTCGAGCCCCCAACGTCCACCCTCGCGGCCCACACCAGAATTTTTCATGCCTCCGAACGGAGCCTGCGGAGCCATCGCACTCGGCACGCCATCGTTGACACCGACGATTCCATACTCGAGGCTTTCGGCGACTTTGAAGGCCCGCGAAATGTCTCGGGTCCAGACATAAGCGGCCAAACCGTATTCGGTGTCGTTTGCCAATGCAATTGCTTCGTCCGCACTCGAGAATCCAATCACGGGTGCGACCGGCCCGAACGTTTCTTCCGTGACGATTTTCATGTCCGGCGTGATGCCATCCAAAATCGTTGGCGCGTAAAACAAGCCCTCGAGCGTGCCGCCACCGGTCACCACCCGAGCACCCTTACTGACCGCATCGGCGACATGATCCCGAACTTTCTCGAGGCCCGCCAAATCCACCAACGGCCCGAGCGAAGTCGTGCTCTCGAGCGGATTACCGGTCTTGATCGCCTGCGCCTCACGCGCAAAATGCTCGAGGAATTCCGCCTTGATGCCTTCCTGAACATACACGCGATTCGTGGCGACGCACTGCTGACCGGCGTTGCGAAACTTGCTGGCCGCCACGACCGCCGCCGCCGATTTCGCATCGGCATCATCAAAAACAATGAACGGCGCGTGACCACCCAACTCGAGCGAAACGCG